>JAAXWU010000024.1 GCA_013334855.1 Chlorobaculum sp.
TTCAACATATAATAATTATGATCATGAAGGCATTCACATTGAAAAAAGTCAAAGTCGGGTTTATTGCCCTTGTTCTCTCCCTTGGGATGAGCCCCAATGCGCACGCTCTTGGCATTGGCGACAAAGTCGCGGATTTTTCGTTACCCGGCAAGCAGGGGCCCGTGAAGCTTTCGGATTCTGCCGGTTCGGTGGTTTATCTCGATTTCTGGGCCTCCTGGTGCGGGCCGTGCCGTCAGTCGTTCCCGTGGATGAATCAGATACAGGCCAAGTATAGCGCCAAGGGATTAAAGGTTGTCGCCGTCAACCTCGATGCGAGAAACGGTGACGCCATGAAGTTCCTTGCCCAGAATCCGGCAAATTTCACTGTTGCTTTCGACTCGAAAGGGCAGACTCCCAAAGTGTTTGGCGTAAAGGGAATGCCGACCAGCTTCCTGATTGACAAGAGCGGAAAGATTCTGAAAATGCATCTCGGCTTCAAGCCTGCCGACATGGAGGAGATGGAAAGGCAGATCCAGGCGGCGCTGGAGGTCAGGTGATGAAATCACGATGTGTTCTGGCGAAAGGCGCGCTTTTTGCGCTGCTGCTGATGACCGGACTTTCAGGCTGTTCGAGCGTCCAGCCCTGGGAAAAACAGAACCTTGCAAAAACTGAAATGACCTTTGAGGGCGACAGGCTCGATACCGGTTACACCGAACATATCTACAGCAGCAAGGAGGCCTCATCTGGAGGCGCAGGCGTCGGTGGCGGCGGATGCGGATGCAATTGAACACGAAGTATCGATATAATTACTGAAAGAGTTGAAGCTTATGGATTATGTAACGGTAAAGAGTTCAAACAGGAAATCCAGAGTAGTTGGCGCTCTGCTCGCCAGCGCCGCCCTGCTGCTGCCGTCCGCGAAAAATGCCCTGGCTGACGCGGCTCCCGAGCAAGGAATCGTGAGTATGAAGTATCTGAACTATCACGACAGCCAGACGGGCGACTCCGATCTGACGGCAGGGATGTCGAAGGATCGAATGACAGTCAACGCGCTGTCTTTCATGGGGATGGTGCCGATTGCGGGGAAATGGTCGGTCGCGGCGACCTTCATCGAGGATTCCGTCACCGGCGCATCTCCGGCGTATCACGGCTGGGGCTTCCCGGAGGATACCACTTCGGGAGCTTCTGGAGATTTGCGTCATGCCGGTGACCTGAACGTGACCCGCTATTTTTCGAGGGGCACGCTCACCCTCGGCACCAGCTACTCGCAGGAGTCAGACTACAAATCCCTCGGATGCTCGCTGAATGGGACGTTGTCAACCGAAAGCAGGAACACGACATTCAGCTTCGGTACGGCCTTCAACAGTGACACGATCGATCTCAACAAGGAGGCTGTCGTGCACAAACAAGCGGATCCGGGGCACAAAACGGTCTTTTCGAGTTTGCTTGGCGTGACCCAGGTGATGTCGCAGAACGACATCATGCAGATGACCGTCACCTTGACGCACGGTTACGGTCATTACAGCGATCCTTACAAAAATTATGACTTACGGCCGGGCCACAGAAACATGGTCACCTTCATGACCCGCTGGAACCACCACTTCGATGGCCCGAACGGCACGACGCGCCTCTCGTACCGCTATTACAGCGACTCCTTCGGAATCCAGTCGCACACCCTCGACGCGGAATACGTACAGCCGTTGCCGAAGGGCTGGGAGATCACGCCTTCGCTCAGGTACTATTCGCAGAGCGCTGCTGATTTCTATGTGCCGACTGGCGATAATCCTCGCGATTATACTCCGGTGACAGGTTTGGAGCATTATTCAGAAGATCAGCGCCTTTCGGCTTTCGGCGCATTCAGTTACGGCATCAAGGTCAGCAAAGAACTCGGACGGAGCTGGACGACTGACGTGAAGTACGAGCACTGCGAACAGCGCTACAACTGGGGGATCAACGGCAAAGGCGATCCGGGCATTCCGACCTTCAACATGAGCGCGATCCAGGTCGGCCTGTCGCGCAAGTTCTGAGTCTGCCGTATAATGGAAAAAAGCCTCTCTTGATGTAATTTGCCGCTCATATGCACAGATTTGAATTCAGGGCGATGGGCGGCGGATGCGAGATACTGCTTGCCGGTCTGGGAAAAAAGGATGCCGGAAAACTCGCAACGCATGGCATCAAAGAGGTCAGCCGGATCGAGCGGAAGTACTCCCGATACCGGCCCGACAGCAAGGTTTCGCGGATCAACGGCGCTGCCGGTGGCGGCTGGACGGAGTGCGACGAAGAGACCCGTGCGCTGCTCGATTACTCCGACGCGCTCTATCGAAACAGCGCGGGATTGTTCGACGTAACTTCGGGCGTACTGCGAAGAGCGTGGAATTTCGACAAGGCGGAAATCCCGCCGCAGGAGGCGTTGCTCCCGCTCCTGAAGCTGGTCGGATGGAGTCGCGTCGAACGGAAGGAGAGCGCCGTCCGGCTGCCCGAAGAGGGGATGCAGCTCGATTTCGGCGGTATCGGCAAGGAGTACGCCGCCGATGCCGCCGCTGAAGTACTCGCAGAGCGTGGCGCACGGCACGGGTACGTCAATCTCGCCGGAGATATCAGGATCATCGGACCAAAACCTGACGGAGAACCCTGGACCATCGGCATTCGCGATCCGCGCAACTCCGGCGGCATGATCGCCTCGATACCGGTCGAGTCTGGAGCCATCGCCACCAGCGGAGATTACGAACGCTTTTTCGAGCTGGAGGGGCGGCGTTACTGCCACATACTCAATCCCGTGACGGGATTTCCGGTAACCTTCTGGCGCTCGGTCTCGGTGCTCGCGCCGCTCGCTACCACGGCGGGCAGCGTCACGACGATCACCATGCTTCTGGAGGCGAATGGCCTGAGCTATCTGAGAGACTCCGGATTCAAGTTCCTCGCGGTCGATCAGGCGGGCAAAGTGTATTACAACCATTGAATCAACGCTGATAAAAACATGATAAAACAACGAACTCCCAGAGGTTTCATCACCACGGTCGCGATGTTGCTCGTGCTGCTCATGAATAGCGTCACGGGCATGGCGGCGGATTTTCTCGATCCTGAAAAGGCATTCGTGCCGAGTGCTGAACTGACCGCCAACAACTCCATCGCCCTGCACTGGAAGATCGCCAAGTCCTACAAGCTCTATCGCGACCAGGTGAAGGTGAGCGTCACGAGCGGAAAGGCGACCCTCGGCAAGCCGGTTTTTCCTGAAGGCATCCTCTTCACCGATTCCACGACCGGTGAAAAACAGGTGATCTATCATAACTCCCTGAATGTCACCGTGCCGATCAAGCAGGCTTCCGGGCCGTTCACCGTGAGCGTCGAGTACCAGGGATGCTCCGAGGACGGGCTGTGCTATCCGCCGATGAGCCGGTCGTTCAAGCTCGATCCCTCGAAGCAGGATGCGCCAGCCCCCGCCGCAAGCGCTTCGCCGGAGGCTGGCGTGCAGCCGTCAGCAGCGCCGGAACCCGCGCCCGTCGTAGCGGCGACCACGGAGAAAGCCGCGCCACAAGGCGGCAAGGATGACATGTCGCTCGCCAAATCAACCCTCGAAAGCGGAAGCCTGTGGAAAGTATCCGCGGCGTTCCTCCTCTTCGGCCTCCTGCTCTCGTTCACGCCATGCGTGCTGCCGATGGTGCCGATTCTTTCGTCGATCATCGTCGGAGAAGGGGAGACCACCAAGGCGAAAAGCTTCCTCATGGCCGTGGCTTACTGCCTCGGCATGGCGCTGGTCTACACCTCGCTCGGCGTGGCGGCTGGTCTGGCGGGCGAAGGGCTGGCCGGAGCGCTTCAGAAGCCGTGGGTACTCGTGACGTTCAGTTTGCTGCTCTTTGGCCTTTCGCTCTCGATGTTCGACCTCTACCAGCTTCAGGTGCCATCATCCTTGCAGACAAAGCTGAACAAGACCTCCGGCAACCTGAAGGGCGGTCGCTTCGTCGGCGTCTTCTTCATGGGCGCCATCTCGGCCCTGATCGTCGGCCCCTGCGTCGCCGCGCCGCTGGCTGGCACGCTGGTCTACATCAGCCAGACCAAGGATGTGGTGATCGGCGGTATTGCGCTCTTCTCGATGGCGATGGGCATGAGCGTGCCGCTGCTCCTGATCGGCCTCTCGGCGGGCAGCCTTCTGCCGAAAGCGGGCGCATGGATGATCGGCGTCAAGTATGTGTTTGGACTGATGCTGATCGCCGTGGCCATCTGGATGGTCAATCCGGTGCTGCCTCCGCAGGCTTCGATGGTTGCCTGGGGCGCGCTCGGCATTCTCTGCGCGATATTCGCCGGAGTGTTCGGCCACCAGCCCGATAAAATGACCATCGGCGGCAAGTTCACAAGAATGATCGGCCTTTTGCTCTTCATCATCGGCGTGATGGAGCTGGTCGGAGCCGCGTCGGGCGGCACAAACCCGCTCGAACCGCTGGCCGGACTGCGTGGCGCTTCGTCGTCCGCCTCCGATTCGAATGGTGAGAGCGCAAAGCTGACATTCAAAAGAATCCGCACCGTCGAAGAGCTCGACCGGGAGCTGATAGCCTCGGCAGGCAAGCCGGTGATGCTCGATTTCTACGCAGACTGGTGCGTGTCGTGCAAGGAGATGGAGAAGTTCACCTTCAGCAACGCGAAGGTTCAGCAGGGGCTTGCCGACGTCACGCTATTGCAGGTGGATGTCACCGCGAACAGCGCGGACGACAAAGCGCTGATGAAACGCTTCGGCCTCTTCGGCCCTCCCGGCATGATCTTCTTCGACAAATCAGGCAGCGAACTGAAGGACAACCGGGTCGTCGGTTTCATCGAAGCGGAAGAGTTCATGACGCACGTTGAAAAGGTGAAGTGATAATGGATAATTGATAGTTGATAATGGAGGGCGGTCTCGATTTGTCGTGGCCGCCTTTTTGCGTTTGACGAGGACGAATTTGTCTGGTTCATGAGGGATTTTAAAGCAGGGGAGTGCATTGGTAAACACCGAGTTCCTGCACTCCTCGATCATGACGTCGCGTCCGTTGCGCTATGGTCAAGCACAAGCCATCTTTGAAAAGTGGAACGCGACCGTATGACCGGCCAGACAGGGGATCAGGAATGCTGGATCGAGGCCAGCTTGAGCATGGAGCATTCAATAGCAAGTGGTGCTCACCCCTGACATAGAGAAATTTCGCGATCTTACCCAAAAGACCCCACCAGCGAAGTTTGCCTCACCAACTCCTAGCTCTGAACAGCTCGAACGTCCGGTTCTCCGACTTCGATTGGCGTAACGGAATCGCGCATCTCCGGCGCGTTTAGCGGATGGCGGCTTCTCCCGAAAGCTTCATGTCGAGCACATCCGCCGCTTTTACTGCGTTGGCGAAGCGGAACATGCCGTCAGGGTCGATGACTGACGGCTGCTGTGCTTCATAAATTTTATAAGATTCTCGCCCTGTTTTCAGCTTGCTGGTTCTCCATCTCTCCCTGTTCAGTTCATACACATCACATAAAATCACAGACGCAGTAGCCCTTGAATACATCTAATTCATTCAAAATATTTGAGTTAAGGAGTTTTGACATCAAAACATCAGCCTGCCAAAATCTCATAAATAGTCAAATATAGTATACGAATGTATTGGACAAACACTAATTTTTGTATAATATAGCATATGTGATAAGTGTATTGCAGGTGCAGCTCTCACACATTATGTATATGCGACTCTAAAGAGAGTCGCGGTATCAAGGGATGGCAAAATACCATGAGCAAAAAATCAATCAAAGGGGAGTGGATAGCGATGAAAAAACTAAGTGTCCTGAGCGGAATCTTGTTGATGACGGCAGCATTTCCGTTATCTGCATTCCCAATGGTCGCAGTGACGCCACCACTCGTATTCACTCTCGATGAGTATACCGGAACTGACTCTCAGGTGATTTTGAGCGTTACAGGCATGGGAACGCAGTCAGTCACCGTTGATGTCAGCCTGGGGGGCGGCACTGTCGCTGACATCAGAGGCGTCTTTTTCAGTTGGGACGGAACCCTGACGGGATTGTCGGTGAGCGGCCCAAAGGTAACTTCTTCGCAGTTCAATAATAAAGGTGGCATCTATAGCTTGAGTGGCGATGTCAATATGCACGGAGAGGCGAATAATTACTCTTTTGATGGCGGGGTTGAAATGGGAAAACCAGGAATTGGAAAAGGTGATGATATTCGATTGACGACCTTTACGCTGAAGGCTAATGAAAACATCACGTTTACCGATTTTGGAGCACGATTGCAAAGCGCAGGATTAGACCGCTCTGGAAGCAGCAAACTCTATGTTCAAGTTGATACAGGATCCGGAGGCCTTGGCACTGAAGGCGGCGGCGGTGTCCCTGTGCCTGAACCTGCAAGCGTGGCGCTGATCGGTATCGGTGCAGTCGTTGCGAGAGCGATTCAATCGCTAAAAAAGATAGCCGCCTGACGACAGGAGAGACAGGCAGTGTAGCATCGCGGAGTTCATGGCGGAGTTGCGAGGCCACGAGGGAGCCGATGAAGGGCTACCAGAACCTCCTCTGCGTCATGGACACCGGCGACGGCGAAATGTTCATCCCGATGCCGGTTGTCGGCCACTGGCTGAAAAAAGCGTGGGCGAATCAAAACAAAGACAACCTCACCAGTTGAAATTCGTACATTGACCTGAAAGGCTTTCAGAACCAAAATGCCTTGTGCGCCAATGAATCAGGATATCCGCTGGAAACAGCGCTTCGAGAATTATGACCGTGCGTTTAACCTTCTCCAGAGCGCGTTCTTGTCGCGAACGCTGGACGATTTTTCTGACCTTGAACTTGAGGGCCTGATTCAGCGTTTCGAGTTTTCGTTTGAGCTGGCATGGAAAACCATGAAAGACTTTCTCGAAGACTCCGGAATTCAGATCGTCCCGGTCACACCGAAAAGCGTCATCAAGGAGGCATTTGCCGCCAAAGTCATCGATGACGGTCAGGGCTGGATAGACATGATGCTTGAAAGGAATTTGCTGACGCACACATACGATGAAAAGCGTTTTCGTTCAGCGCTTGTCAACATCTGGAACAAATATCTGCCATTGCTCAAAGCATTTCATCAATGGATGCAGAATCGGTACAGAAACAGTTGAGAAATATCGGCTTGCCTGAGCGTGCATTGTCGTTGATTATCGATGTACTGAAAGGCAATGCCGGGATTCGTCGGGCCATTCTCTACGGATCACGAGCCAAAGGAGTGGCCAAAGCAAATTCAGATATCGATTTAGCCATCGAAGGCCTGGACGATGATATCGATGTTGCACGACTTGCTTCGGCACTTGACGATCTGCCTCTTCCCTACCGCTTTGATATACAAAGAGTCGAGTCAATCATATTTCAACCTTTGAAAGAACATGTCATGCGAACAGGCAAAGTTATCTATCAGAAGTAATACCGGAAACTGACCTGGTGTCAAGTCAATTCCAAACAGTCTTGTACATTCCGCGTCATTGCGAGCCGCGAAGCGGCGTGGCAATCCATACGGATTCAGCGCGATAGAGAATAGGGATGGATCGCCACGTCCCGACAAGTCGTGACTCGCGATGACGAATCTCCGTTATTTTTCTTTTGACATATCACTGGTCGGCTAACATGATAAGTTTGACATACGAACCGTTATCGAAAACTGCCACTTCCCGATAACAATCTGTTCAGTGAATTGAATGGGGACGATCAAGTTTACATGCGCATTAAGCGATACTATTATAGCAAAACGGAAAGACTACCAGGAGCACCTGTACATCCTCTGCGTCATGGACACCGGCGACGGTGCAGGCTTCGTTTACCGCACCGGCCACAGCGAGATGTTCATTCCAATGCTAATCGTCGGTCACTGGCTGAAAAAAGCGTGGGGGTATTATTACAAGCTCTCGAAGATGAAATATATTCCGAGGATTCCGGGGATGTGATGGGTGAATATGGAAAGAGCGCGACGGAGATTGATGGCGTGATGCTGGCTCTCAGAGTAGTTGTTTCAAAAGGCGTGTACCAAAGAAAAACTAATTCCGCATTTGATTGTCATTCTGAACGAAGCAAGGCGAAGTGAAGAATCCAGTATCTTTGAACATAATAATACAGATATAACCGTTTTTTATTAGAAAAAATGCAGCATCGAATGCTCATGTGATGTTGATTATAAGTGGCATGTGGTCGCTAAGTTCTAACCATACTGTCGGATCGCCTACATCGCAGGTCGCGCTTTTCAGTAACGTTTCAGATAAGAAAACATAGTCGATGTGATATGGCTTTTCACGCTTACGATACATGTAAAACGTTGGTATGCTCTCTGATCCCTGCTGTTCTTTGTGTGTATGGTGGTAGAGACTGGTGAGGCCGACGCCTTCTAATTGTTGAACAACATCACTATGGTTCCACCAGCGATCCCAAACGTCCCAACACGCATTGCTGTTCAAGTCGCCTATTAGCGCCGCATCTCCTGAGGCAAGGAATTGCTCATGTTTTTGTAGAAACTTCCAAAGCTGACCGATGTACTGAAAGGTCGGTGAATTGGCGTTTCGAGTCCATACCGCAAGCAGCGAAATAGAACTATTGATTTTGCAGGGCAAAAAAAGTTCCAGCGTTGATGTATCCAGCGGTACGGCTTCCAGATGTATGTTTGGTTTGGCAAAAACACCGAGCCCTCGATTTTTGTTTGTTCCAACCCAGAGATGATTTTTTGCCCATGATTTATAGTCTTCAGATGCACATTGCAAAGGATTTTCACACTCTTGAATGATGCATAAATCGGCATTGAGCGCTTCAAGCTTGCGCAGCTTGTTTCGCAGTGCTCCATTACAGTTCCAACTGACGATTCGCATGTTTTGAGAAATTTAAAGCGATGTTATCCGCCGTATCCACGTTATGATTTCGGAAACAAGAACTCGCAATGAAATTTCGGAAAGACGTATGTCATTCTGAACGAAACAAAGTGAAGTGAAGAATCCAGTCGGTGCACCTGAGAGCTTTGTCAAAGACACTGGATTCTTCGCTTCGCTCAGAATGACACACAAAACAAAAAGTCTCCCTTTCTCTGTCATTCTGAACGCAGTGAAGAATCCAGCCGGTGCGCCTCTGTGCTGGTATTTTTCTCTCATTACCACTCCTCAGATAAATCTTTCCAATCTGGATTTGCGGATTCGATTAAGGCTAATTTCCGTTTCCTGGTCCAGCCTTTGATTTGTTTTTCTCTTTCAATCGCCACTTGAACGTTCGAACATGATTCAAAATATACGAGTCGGTTTACATCATAGCTGCTGGTAAAACCGGTTACAAGTTTATTCTTGTGTTCGTAAATACGTCGCTCAAGATCATTCGTAACCCCTGTGTACAGCGTTCCATTTCGCTTGCTTGCGACAATATAAACATTGTAGTTTTTCATTCGTGGAATAAATATAAACAACATTCTATGAAGGCGCAACCACCCGATTACTATCCTCCACCTTCCGTATTCCCATACCCCATAAATAAAAAAAGCCGCCCATGATAGTCTGGACGGCTTTTTTGTTGTCTGTAACCCTACGCTTACTTCTTGTCGGGAACCGGGCGTTCCGGTTTGACGGCGTAGTTGATCAGGTAGTCGTAGAGCCTGATCAGGCGGGCGTTCTGGTTGTTCTGGTCGATCCAGTGGCCGATCATGCCAATGGTGCGGGCCAAAACGAAGAAGCCGTTGAGCGAGTGCTCCGGGAAGCCGAGGTCCATGAGAATGCAGCCCATAGTGCCATCGACGTTCAGGATCAGGTTGTCTTTCTTGGCAGTCGTGATCTTCTCGACTTCGAGCGCGTAGTCAAGGCACGGCGTGTGCAGCGACGTTTCGTTCTTCACATAGCTGACGAGGTACTTCACGCGCTGGTCAGGATTCTTGAGGCTCTTGACCCTGTGGCCAATGCCGGGAACCGGGCCGACGTTCTTCTTCATCCAGGAAAGGAAGCCGGGGATGTCGTTCGGATACTCCTTGACGCCCAGCTTGAAGTACTTGCCAGCGTTGGTCACAGCGCCGCCGAAACGCGGGCCGATCATGGTCATGCCAGCCGAAACCGCTTGCGGCATGTCGATGCCTGCGCAAGCGCCGATGATCGCGCCGAAAGCGCCGGAGACCGCCGGGCCGTGGTCGGCGGAGATCATGATGATGCGCTTGATGATCTCGGACTCCTCGCGGGTCGGGAGCTGCTTGCTCCAGAGCAGGGAGATGACATCCTCGATGCCATAGCCTTTGGAGCAAAGCTCCGAAGCGGCGTAACCGGCATAGCGAGGTTCCTCGCCGCGGTCGTCGGAGATGGTGGTGCGGATGAGCGGCTCGACGACCACTTCACCCTGCCGCATGACCTCCTGAACGCTCGGCGGCAGCTCGGGCAGCAGCGCCTCGTCGAGCTCGGACTCCGGCTTGATAGCGCCAGAAGCGAGCAGCTCTTCGTAGACCTGCTTGATCGCCTTGCTGAGGCCGCCGAAGGTGTCGGGCACGTACGCGCCAGCTTCGCGCAGGGCGTTCATCTTGGAGCGGGCCGAGCCTGCGCCTTTTTTGCCTTCCTTCGCGCCAGCGTGGCCAAACTTCATGCCCTGAGGCAGAACCTCCTGGCAAGTACCGCCAATCGCCGCGATCAGTTTGATGCGCCTTGGCTCGGCAGCAAGCCACTCCGCAGCCTCCTCTTCGAGGTTGCCGCCAACCTCGCCAACCAGCACGACCGCCTTGGTTGCAGGATCGTTCTCGAACATTTCGAGGTAGGTGACGAAATCGGTGCCGGGATAGGAGTCGCCGCCGATAGCCACGGCGGAGGTGATGCCGTCGCCGTTCTGGGCGCAAAGCCACATCGCCTCGTTGGACAGACCGCCCGACTTGGTCAGCACGCCGAACGAACCGGGCTTGTACAGGTTGCAGAGTTTCAGGTTCTTGAACTCGCCGCCGATCACGCCGAGACGACACTCGCCCGCCGACATGACGCCGATCGAGGAGGGGCCGTTGAGCATCTTGCCGTGCTGCTGGGCAAGTTTCTTCAGGCGCTTGGCATCTTTTTCGGGAACGCCTTCGGTGATCATGGAGACCAGCTTGATGTTCGGAGATTCGAGCGCCTCTTTGGCGGCCTGGGCGGCCCTCGATGCGCCGACGTAGATCAGCGCGGTGTTGATTTCGGGATGCTCCGCAAGCGCCGGAGTGAGGGATGAGTAGACGGTAACGTTCTTGAGTTCGCCACCGCGGAAAATTTCTTTCTGCTGGCCGGCTTCGGGCGGATACACGAAGGCCTGCACGGTCAGTGGACGGTTGATCAGGTAGTCGAACTGGGCCATGCGTTTTGCCGCATTGACGCCAGCCACGCCACCGATGATGACTGCCCGGGTATCTTTATTTGCGAGAATGCTCACGGTTCAATCAAAGTTTAATGAGTTGCTATATGCTTTAATTTCAAGGTCTTGTCGAGACAGTCATCAAGACTTCATCGCCATATCGACGATGTCGGTCATGGGCATGGAGCGGTCGTAAACGTGGATGTCGAACCCTTCCTCCTGGAGCAGCCTGATGGCGGCAAGTCCCTGAGCTTCGTTCGGGCCGCCACGGCGCACCCAGATTTTGACCCCTTCGAGGTAGCCTTTCGACTTGCTCTCGCGGAAGCCGTTGATGATGCCGCTGAAGGTCGCCTTCACGTCGGTGAAGTTGGCGATAGCGCCGCCGACAATGATGTGGCGGATGTTCGGCAAGCGGCAGATGGTCTCGGTGAGAGCCTCGACAGCCCAGTCAGCCGGGTCGCCCGAATATTCAGCGTAGTTGGCGATGGTGCCGCCCCTGGCCACGACTGCGTCGGCATAGAAGACCGATGCGCCGCCGCCTGCGGTCAACAGAGCCACTTCGCCACCGGGAACCTCGACGAACTTGACCGAACCCTTGATGCGGGAATCGATGTCCATGATCTGCTGCTCGGCCTCGGTGAAGGGACGGCCAATTTCGGAAACCGGCTTGAAATCCCAGTCGGCATGGCGGAAGCGGGCGTCCCAGTCCACGTTCATGACGGCGTCAAGCGCCGCGAAACGCATGTCGCTCTTGCGGATGACCAGCGGGTTGATCTCGATGGACTGCGCGTCTTCGTTGTCGAAGCAGAGCACGAGGCGGGAGGAGATTTTGCCGACGCGCTCGGCGATTTCGCCTTCAAAACCAGCTTCGACAGCCAGCTCGGTGAGGCGCTCGATGGAGGGATTCTCGTCGAGAGGAATCTGCATGCGACGGACGGTATCCCAGTTATCTTCGATATTGACGCCGCCTTTCCTGGAGAGCAGCAACTCTGCGCCGTCCTTGTTGCCGATGATCGAGACGTAGTACTCTTCGTCGTGTTCGAGCTGTTCGGCCACGATGACCTGGCGAACTTCGGAGGTGCCGATCTTCGCGCCGATCATCTCGCGAGAGGCCGCGATGGCTTCTTCGAGATTCAGGCCGATTTTGACGAGGCCGAGTTTGAAACGGCCGCCAATGGCTTCGTGCGCCTTGACGACAAGTTTCGATTCACGCAGCCATTTATTAGCTTCACCAAGCTGTGCAAGACGATCAGGATCCATGATGACAACGTAATTAGGCACAGGAATGCCCCACTTGTTGAACAATTTCATGGCAGGCCCTTCAAGAATTTTAGCCATGCTCTCTATGTTTATGTTACAGGGTAGTTTGCGAACGAAAAGAAGTGTGCAAGGATTTAATATAACTACATTCCCTTACGTTCCAAGACTTTAAGCATCGTTAACCCCCACAACTTCTAAAAAAAAATTTTTTTATGCACGACTTTACGGCCTGGTGGCAGCAACTCCCTTCGCTGATGAATCCCGTCATATTTTCGGTCGGAGGGATTGCCATCCGCTGGTATGGCACCATGTACATCATTGCCTTCGCGATTGTCTATCTTCTTTCAAAATATAGAATTGCCGACGAAAAGCTTCCCTTCGGCAAAAGCTTCCCCGGCGACGCCCTGACCTGGGCAATGGGCGGCGTGCTCATCGGCGGGCGGGTAGGCTATATATTATTTTATGGATTCGACTGGTTTTTGCAGGATCCCATCGGCACGCTTCTGCCGATCAACTTCGGCGGCGGAACCTGCGCCTTCTCCGGCATCACCGGCATGTCGTTTCACGGCGGACTGATCGGCGTGGCCATCGCCCTGTGGCTTTTTGCCCGCAAGCAGAAGGTGGATTTTCTCAAGACCGTTGATCTTTTCATCCCCGCCATGCCGCTCGGCTACACCTTTGGCCGCCTCGGCAACTTCATCAACGGCGAACTCTACGGTCGCGTGACCACCTCGGCCATCGGCATGTACTTCCCCGACGCTCCGACCGTGGCGTTGCGTCATCCGTCGCAGCTCTACGAAGCGTTCTTCGAAGGCATCGTGCTCTTCGTCATTCTCTGGACAATCCGCAAAAAAGCCCCGTGGCCCGGCTACCTCTCCGGCCTCTACCTCATCGGCTACGGCACGGTACGCTTCTTCATCGAATTCTTCCGAGAACCCGACGCCCAACTCGGCTTCGTCTTCCTCAACTTCTCGATGGGCCAGGTGCTCTGCTTTATTATGATAGCCGTCGGGGTTGGGATTGTGCTGTGGTCGAAGCAGCAGGAGGAGAAGGCTCTTGTTGTGGATGGTGGGAAGAAGTAAGTTTTAAAATTGAAAAAGGACGGGCGGTTTGCAAAAACCGCTCTCTTTTAAAAAGTTAGAGTGCAGTCATAACAGATATTCAGCCAGATTTACAGATGGTTTTCATCTTGCATCCAGTTTTTTGGATTGTCGATAATATATCTTCTGCTACGATCCAATTCATCCTGACTTCGAATTATATGATCATGAAATCGCAATTGCCACAATCGCTTTCTGAATGGCGGCCATTCATTGTTTAGCACATGGAAAGAATAATTTTTTTGTGTTATCGATTTAAAGGTTCCGATAACGTCAAATAATGTTGTAGGGACGGGTCTTGTGCCAGTCCTCTTTGATCTTGTGCCCATGCCGTCGGATACGACAATTTCATCTCCCGCCCTCTTTACGTTGGTTTTATCATCATCAATGCATCCAATATCAACGGATTCATCCAAAATATTCTGGACGGGCACAAGACCCGTCCCTACAGATCGATTATTATCCATGGATATGATTTGCATGATTCCATGAAGGTGGTTAGGCATTATCTGGTATGTATCAAGGATGATATTACTATATCTCTTTTGAATTCTTTCCAATTCAACCTTAATCATTGCTCCCGCACTATTTAAAAGCATTTCATCATTTACTATCACACCGAATCTGTTTTCACGATCCTGTGTGCAAAGCGTGACATAATAAAATCCAGGACGGGAATAATCATAGCCTTTTAGTCGAATCGATTCGCGATGGTGTTTATCTGGATTATATACCATGAAATTCCAGGTTTGATGATAATTATGCTATACTAATTCCTCTAAAAGAAAGGTTGATATTTTTTTTTGAAACAGTCCTAAATGCACTGCATCCCGCCTCACTCCGCCTCACTCCGCCGTCACCACCAGCTCTTTGCTATTTTCGAGCGAGACCTCCGTCTCATCGTCTTTCTCCGGCTCCACAACCATGCGGAGTTTCGAGTGGCTGGACTCGAATTTTACTAAAAAATTCAAAAGCACTTCGCCGTAAAACTGATTGATCTTTCCGATAATCTCCGAATCGCCATCAACCTCTTTGGCAATCTTGACAAGACTCTCAAGCTTCTCATGAATCGAAAATACGTGCTGTCTGATCTGGTCGGCGGTGGGTAAATCATTGTTTTCAAACACGATGCTCATGTCGATGTTCAGCGCTCGAACATATTCCCTGATGTCGCTGAGTTTCAGGGTGTCGTCTGTCGAGGATTCCAGACGTGAAATCTTGCTCGGTGTGCACTGCATGAGTTCGGCGAGGCGCTTCTGTGAGACCCCTTTTTGCATCCGCATCCGAACAAGGGTATCGGTCAACTGCGTTTTGCCAACCGCTTTCTGAATCGCATCCTTGACGGTATCGTCGCCAACAATCGAGGCAAACGCCTCTGCCGCCGAGCTGAATCGCTGCTTGCCCATAATGCTCTATATGATTACGATTGATCAAGTTGCCGCCGGATTTCCCGGATGGCTTTTCTTGCCGATGCGATGTCGTCCCGCTGCGACTCCTTTGTCCTAATCTCAAGCAGATAAATCGCCATGCCTGCCTCGTCGGGATAGAGGTACAGGCGGCTCTCTTTCGCTCCCGGCACTTTGGTTTGCCCGATCCTGTACAGCCCTTCCCGCTCAGACCTGAAAAACGGAAGGTTTTGCGCCAGCACTGAAAGGGGAGTTCCAGCCTTCAGATCAGCCAGCAGGCGTTCAAGATTAGCGCCACATGACGCAAACTCTCGCGGGTGGTTCGAGGCGAATTTCTTGAATCGGCTCGCCGTGACGAATTCGGTGCTGATCAGCCACTCATTATGCGTAGAACGAAAGTCAAGGGTTACTTCGTTGCATAATATGCATGAAATGTAGAAATATATTTCAATTAATGCAATTCAGTAGGCCGTCTCAACGTGCCTGTATGGGGCTTCAATTGCCTCACTCCGCCGACTCCCTCAGCGCCAAATCATCCGCCTGAACTGAACGACAGCAATAATTTAACTGGCCTCTTTGACGCTCAGCTTTCCTGATGTGTATGCCAATACTTTATTCCGACCAGAAAACTTAGCTTTGTAAAGCGCCTTGTCTGCATTATTGATCAGGGTATAGCAGTCCGTGGCATCGTCGGGCCAAGAGGCTACGCCGATGCTGACGGTCAGTTGGCCGCCGGGTTGCTTGCGTTCGTGCTCGAAGGGTTCGGCGCAGATGATGTTGCGCAACCGCTCGGCGATTTCGAAGGCGGTTGCCTGATCGGTTTTCGGGAAGAGCACGGCGAATTCGTCACCGCCGAACCTTGACGGAATGTCGGTTGCGCGGCACTCCTGACTGATGATTTCAGCCATTCGGGCCAGTATCTTGTCCCCCGCGACATGGCCGAAACGGTCGTTATAGTGCTTGAAGTGGTCGATGTCGATCATGGCGAGCGCTATGTCGCCGTTGAAGCGCCGCGCCCGCTCGACATCGATGATGAGGTGCTCCTTGAAATGGCGGTAGTTGTAGAGGCCCGTCTTTTCGTCGCGGATGTAGAGCTCGTCGAGCTTCCGGTTTTTCTCCTCGATGTCGTGGCACATGTTGGCGACCGATTCGGTGACGGAGCGGATCTCCTCGGATGACTCCTCGCCGCTCATGAGGGTTTCGGCGGCTTCGGCGGTGTCGTGCAGGCTCTCGGGAAGATTGCAGTTCAACTGGGCAAGTTGCTCGGCGAGCTGATTGATCGGCATGATAGAATGACGGTAGTTTGAAATGATAAATCTGCCGCCAGCCAACACGACCACAAACAGCAACATGGTGATGAACCCGAGGTAGCTGTTCAGGCTGAGCGTGAGCAAATCGTTGTCATCGGCGATCTTGGCGGTCAGATTGGCGATCATGCCGTCCAGATCGACCACCATGAGCTGAAGCGATTCGCGGCTGACCGCTCCGGTGAGCGGCTTGCGATGCTCCAGCCATTGCGCAACCAGACCTTGCGTCTGCACTTCAGGACTTTGGCCAATCTCCGAAAAGCGTGCGCACTCGATCCGCAGCTTCGACTGAAGTTCCTCCTGTTTTTTGACCGGAAGATGTTCATCGCTGAACTGTTGCTCAATCGATGAAATTCGGGTGCGGCACTCGACCAGCCTCATGCGTAGCGCCTGGTCGCTCGAAATCTGGTGCAGCCGCGAGGTCTGGTAGACGCCGAACCAGGCGGTGCCAGCGGCAGCGAGCAGCAGCGCTACGAATCCGAAAATCATGGTCAGCCTGAAAAAGCCCTTGCCTGTGGTGTCGCTTTCGTGTTTCATCCGGTTATTTGATAATAATGGTGCGCACGAGCTGTTCGTATGGAGCCATGTCGCCCCGTTCAAACAGTTTCTGCCCCTCTTTGGCAAGCCATGCGCCGAAGCCGGTCGCGAGAGGATCGTACGGATCGTAGAGGTAATAAATATCCGTTGAAAGCGGATAGGCTCCAGTGTACAGCGTTTCGGGTGACGCGGCTACCGGCTCGCCGTCGGCACTCACCGGCACGGCTTTGATGCTGCCGCTGTATCCGCCGCGCAAGGCAGCCGCATAGGCGGGCAGGGTCATCACGGCGGCGGCATAGCGGTCGCTTCGGACGCGATCAAGCAATCTTGCCATGTCAGGTTCAGCGGCGGCGGACAGCTCCTCCGTTTTGCCGAAGAGCATCTCCGAAAGCAGCGAGCGAGCGCGGAGGTTGCTGCCGTCGAGACAGGCGACGATCCCGCCAGGCGAGCCGCCGAGAGCTTTCCAGTCGGTGAGCCGCCCGGAAAAGAGCGCTTTGAGATTGTCCATCGAGATGGCGCGGACGGGATTGGCCCGGTTGACGACGAAGACGAGGCCGTTGCGGGCGACCGGCTGGCGTTTGACGGGACGCTTCAGCGTGGAGAGCAGCGAATCCTCGCGAGCCGACAGCTTGCCCTCGATGAGCACCGCTTCGACGCGGCGTTCGAGAAGCTGCAAGATGGGGCGGGAAGCGTGCGATGAGAGCGTTATGGTCGCTTTCGGGTACTGCTCCGAAAAAGCCTTCGCCTGGATTTCAGCGACTGGCGCGAGGGAGTTGTCGAGGGCCACGGCGAGGGTTCCGCTGATGGGGGTGTCGCCGGAAACTGCTGAACCGAGCGGGCTTTGCGGCGAGGGCGTACGCATCCACAGCCATACGGGCGCAACAATGCCTGCGGCCAGGATAAGTGCAATCACGACGTTACGGAACCGGTGATTCATGGTATTTTCTT
Organism: Chlorobaculum sp.; assembly: GCA_013334855.1. Taxonomy (GTDB): domain Bacteria; phylum Bacteroidota; class Chlorobiia; order Chlorobiales; family Chlorobiaceae; genus Chlorobaculum. The sequence continues at coordinate 17,824 of JAAXWU010000024.1, forward strand.
CAAAGTTGACTCCAAGATAGAAAAAAAAGTGAAATGACGGCAATCAATCGAAATTGTAAAGATTGCGTTAAGCACATCTTTCTGTATTGAAATAATGCGTGAATTCACTAATATCCGCCAACATGAATATTTATTCACTCCGGTGAATTTGCCTCCAAACACTGATGAATCTTACCTCGATGCAGCAGAACAAGGTCTCGGTTTCGGTCATCGGCGCTTCAGGATATTCAGGAGCCGAGCTGGTCAAGCTGCTCATGAAGCATCCGGGCGTGGTCATCGAAGAGCTTTACGCCCACACACAGGCCGGAAAGCACTTTACAGAGCTGTACCCGTCGATCCCCTGCGACAAGAGGTTCCTGACCTATTCGGGACAAACGGATAGCGACCTCTTCTTCCTCGCCCTTCCGCATGGCGAAGCGTTGCAAATCGTGCCGGGCATCGTGGCCGCCGGAAAAAAGGTGATCGACCTGTCGGGCGACTTCAGGCTGACGAGCACCGCCGAGCACAAGCATTTTTACGGCGGCGATAAATCGGCGGACGACGTACTCCAGTACGGAATGCCGGAGCTGTTCCGCGACGATATCGTAAGTTCGACGGCTATCAGCAATCCGGGATGCTACGCCACGAGCATCATTCTCGGACTCGCACCGCTGTTTCGTGACGGCATGGCTGGCGTTGAGGTCGAGTCGGTGAACGTCACGGCGGTTTCAGGCATTTCGGGCGCGGGCAGAAGCGCGAAGCTCGAACTCTCGTTCTCCGAGATGAGCGGCAACATGCGGGCCTACAAGGTGGGCAAGCACCAGCACACGCCGGAGATCATGCAGACGCTCGGCACTTCGGCGACCGATCCGTCGTTTCGTTTCGTTTTCACGCCGATGATCGCGCCGTACGTGCGCGGCATCTACTCGGTGCTGAACGTGCGCCTCGCCTCGCCGGTGGCGATGGATTCGATCCGTGACCTGTACGCCAGATTTTACGCCGATGCGCCATTCGTGAGGCTGCGGGACGGCGTGACCGAGGTAAGCCATGTGGCCTACACCAACTTCTGCGACGTCAGCATCGCCTTCGAAAATGACGGCTCGCTGGTCATCATCACAGCCATCGACAACCTCGTCAAAGGCGCGGCAGGTCAGGCCGTGCAGAACATGAACCTGATGCTGGGCTTTGACGAAACTACCGCTTTACTGTAAGTCGCCAGCTATAAATAATGAATGTCATTCTGAATAAAGCGCAGCGAAATGAAGAATCCATCTTCTTGCCAGGCACCAGGTTCTGGATTCTTCGCTCCGCTCAGAATGACAGCAAGAGTAACATTGTTGAACTGATTACTGATACTTTAAAAGACACGTAAAAGAGTGGAACCATTTGAAAAATCGATAGCCGCCGTCAAGCGCCTCGTCGCCAGAACTGTCTGGCCTGAAGGCGTGACGCCGGTCATTGCCGACCCCGCGTCGGGCGGCGCATTCTGGCCCGAAGGCTTCACGCTTGCGGGCATCAACTCGGGCATCAAGCCCGCACGCAAGGATCTGATGCTGATGCTCTGTGACGAACCGTCGAGCACAGCCTCGGTCTTCACGACGAACCGCTGCTGCGCAGCTCCGGTCGAGCTGTCGAAGGCCGCGCTGTCCGCATCCGGCGGCGCGATGCGTGCCGTCATCTGCAACAGCGGCAACGCCAACGCCGCCACAGGCGCGTCGGGAATGCAGAATGCGCGGCTGATGGCCGAAGCCACGGCGCAGGCGTTCGGCCTTGATGCAGGCGAAGTGCTGGTGGCCTCGACCGGCGTGATCGGCCAGCGGCTGCCGGTCGAGAAAATCGCCGAGGCGATGCCCGCGCTCAAAGCCGCTTCCGGCGCGACGCAGTGGCGTGACGCCGCCGAGGCGATCATGACCACCGATACCTTCCCGAAGGCTTTCGGCGTCGATGTGGCTCTCTCTGGCGGCACGGCAAGAATTGCGGGCTTCGCCAAAGGTTCTGGCATGATCTGCCCGAACATGGCGACGATGCTCGCCTTCTTCGGCACGGATGTTTCGATTGACCCGTCGCTCCTGCAGGAGCTGCTTGGCGCGTCCAACGCGGTGAGCTTCAACGCCATCACGGTTGACGGCGACACGAGCACCAACGACATGGCTTCGATCATGGCAAGCGGCAAAGGGCCGCAAGTGCTGCGTGGCTCGGATGATGCGCGGCTTTTCGGCGAGGCGCTGCGCTCGGTGATGACCATGCTCGCCCAGCTCATCATCGTCGATGGCGAGGGGGCGACCAAGTTTGTCGAGCTGCGCGTCACCGGCGCCAGGAGCGACGCCGAGGCTCGCATGGCGGCGATGACCGTGGCCAACTCGCCACTCGTCAAGACGGCCATCCACGGCGAGGACGCCAACTGGGGCCGAATCATCGCGGCGGCGGGCCGCTCCGGCGCATCGTTCGATCAGGAGAGGCTGTCGGTGCACTTCGACGACGAGCCGATCCTGAAACCGGGACTCGATGCGAACTTCTCGGAGGAACGGGCCAAAGAGATCATGTCAAAGGATGAATTCACCATCACGCTTTCGCTTGGCAACGGGCCGGGCAAGGCGACCGTGTGGACGTGCGACCTGAGCCACGGTTATATCGAAATCAATGGCAGCTATCGGAGTTGATAATTGATAATGGACAATGGATAATGGATAATGGATAATTGATAGTTGAGAGTTGAAAGTATTGGGGTAGGGGTTGTCGATGTTTTGTCTTCTTAATCCACTCCGTCCACTGAGTCCATGCCGTCCATGTTATCTTCGGTGTCTTGCTTTGGGCTTGTGAGAGCTTTCTTTTTTTGAATTTCAGAGATTTTAAAATGGAAAAAATGTGCAGCGAGTTCCGCCCCGAGGGCAAGAGGCCCGAGCCAGCCATCGGCTACATGCTCGTCGAGGCGCTGCCCTACATCAGGAAATTCGAGGGCAAGACCTTCGTCATCAAGTATGGCGGCGCGGCCATGAAAGATGAGGTGCTCAAAAACATCTTCGCCGAGAACGTCACACTCTTGCGCAAGGTGGGCATCAAGGTGGTGATCGTGCACGGCGGCGGCGACGCCATCACCAAAACCTCCGCGAAACTCGGTCTCGAAACCACCTTCGTGCACGGCAAGCGCGTGACCGACCGCCAGACGGTGGACGTGATCCAGATGACCCTCGCCGGAAAGGTGAACCAGGACATCGTGCAGCTCATTAACGAGGATGGCGGCAACGCGGTGGGCGTCAGCGGCCTCGATGCCGACACCATCCGCGCCGTGCCCTCGCCGAACGCGGCGACGCTCGGCCTCGTGGGCGACGTGGCGGAGGTGAACACCCGCTACATCAATCTGCTCTGCGACGCGGGGCTAATTCCGGTCATCGCCCCCATCGGCTTCGACATGGAGGGCAACCTCTACAACATCAACGCCGACGACGCGGCAGCGGCCATCGCCGTGGCGCTCAAGGCCGAGAAGCTCATCTACGTCAGCGACGTGGAGGGCGTCCGCGTCGGCAATCGCATTCTCAAAACCATCTGCAAGGCCGATGCTGCGGATTTCATCGAAAAAGGGATCATCACCGGCGGCATGATTCCAAAAGTGGTTTCGGCGTATCAGACGCTCGACGGCGGCGTCGGCAAGGTGCACCTCGTCGATGGCCAGATCACCCATTCGCTGCTGCTCGAAGTCTTCACCGATGAGGGCGTCGGTACGCAGTTTGTCAACGAATTTGAACTAACCGCTGAAGGAGCAGCATCATGAGTCAACACCAGTCAGGCAACGGATCGAAAAAACGCGACTTTCTCGGATTCACCGGCCTCGATGCCGGAAAAATCATCGAGCTTTTCGACTATTCGCTCTTCATCAAGCAAGAGCGCCAGGCTCACCGGGAAAGCGACGAGTTCCGCCCGATCCGCCACAAGACCGTGGCCATGATCTTCAGCAAGCCCTCGCTGCGCACGCGAGTCTCGTTTGAACTCGGCGTCTTCGAGCTTGGCGGACACGCCATCAGCCTCGAAGGCAAGTCGATTGGCGTCGGCGAACGCGAGTCGGTCGAGGATATCGCCCGCCTGCTGTCGCGCTACAACGACGCCATCGTCGCCCGCGTCCATGCGCACGAAATCGTAGAGACGCTCGCCGCTCACGCCAACATTCCGGTCATCAACGCCCTGACCGACCTGTCGCACCCCTGCCAGATCCTTGCCGATGCTTTCACGCTCTACGAAAAGGGGCTGTGGAGCGAGGACACGAAGGTGGTCTTCGTCGGCGACGGCAACAACGTGGCCAACTCGTGGATCGAGCTGGCGGGCATACTCCCGTTCCACTTCGTGCTTGCCTGCCCGGAAGGCTATCTGCCCGACGAGAAGCTGCTCAAGCAGGCGCGAAGCAACGCCAAGGGCACCATCGAAATCATTCACGACCCGATGGAGGCCGCCAGAAACGCCGACGTGCTCTACACCGACGTCTGGACCAGCATGGGCCAGGAGGAGGAGAGCGCCGAACGCCTGAAGGTCTTCAAAGATTTCCAGATCGACTCGAAGATGCTCGCCGAAGCCAAACCGTCGGCGGTCGTCATGCACTGCATGCCCGCGCATCGCGGCCAGGAGATCAGCGCCGAGGTGATGGACGGCCCGCAGTCGATCATCATCGACGAGGCGGAAAACCGCCTGCACGTCCAGAAGGCGCTGATGGTCAAGCTGATGAACCACGACCTCTACCGCAAGTTCCACCTGACGCACCGCCTGAACCGCGCCGCCAATCGCCTCAAAGCCTGAGATGGAAACGACGAACAAGACGAGCAGGCAGAAAAAGATCAGGGAGCTGATCGAAACCCACGAAATCTCCGGCCAGCAGGAGCTGCTCGGACTTCTCGAAAAGGAGGGCATCGTCGTCGCGCAGGCAACCCTGTCGCGTGATTTCGCCGAGATGGGGGTCGTCCGGCATCGCACGGCGGAGGGCGGCTACCGGCTCGCCGTGCCCGAAGAGCCCCAGGTGGACATCATCAAGGGGCTGGTCGGCATGGAGGTGCTCTCGGTGGCGTCGAACGAAACCTCGATCCTCATCCGCACCCTGCCGGGCCGGGCGCACGGCGTCGGCTCGTTCCTCGACCGGCTCACCAACGACGACATCCTCGGCACCATCGCCGGAGACGACACGGTGCTGGTCATTCCGGCCACCATCAAGAAAATTTCGTCCATCAAGAGCTATATTCAGAGAACTCTCTCACAACCATGAAAACCTGTATCGAAGCATGAGCAAGGAAAAAATTGCGGTCGCCTACTCCGGCGGTCTCGACACGTCAGTCATGATCAAGTGGCTGAAGGACAAGTATGAAGGGGCGGAAATCGTGGCCGTCACGGGCAACCTCGGTCAGCAGATGGAGATCGACAACCTCGAATCAAAAGCCATCGCCACCGGCGCGAAGTCGTTCCACTTCGTCGATCTTCGCAAAACTTTCGTCGAAGAGTATATCTGGAGAGCGCTGAAAGCTGGCGCTTTGTACGAGGACGTATACCCGCTCGCCACGGCGCTCGGACGCCCGCTGCTCGCCAAGGCGCTGGTTGACGTGGCGCTCGCCGAAGGGTGCACCATGCTCACCCACGGCTGCACCGGCAAGGGTAATGACCAGGTGCGCTTCGAAGTGACCTTCGCCGCCCTCGCGCCGCAGATGAGCGTGATCGCCCCGCTGCGCATCTGGGAATTCACCTCTCGCGAGCAGGAGATCGCCTACGCGATGGAGCACAACATCCCGGTCTCGGCAACCAAGAAGAATCCGTATTCGATTGACGAAAACATCTGGGGGATCAGTATCGAGTGCGGCGTGCTCGAAGATCCGATGGTCGCTCCTCCGGCTGACGCCTACCAGATTACCACGGCTCCCGAAAAGGCTCCCGACGAGCCGACCGTCGTCGATATCGACTTCGTCGAAGGCGTGCCCGTGGCGCTCGACGGCCAGCAAATGGAGGGGCTCGACCTCATCGTCAAGCTCAACGAACTCGGCGCAAAAAACGGCGTCGGCAGGCTCGACATGATCGAGAACCGCGTGGTCGGCATCAAGTCACGCGAGATTTACGAGGCCCCGGCAGCCACCATCCTGCACTTCGCACACCGCGAACTCGAAAGGCTCACGCTAGAAAAGTCGGTGTTCCAGTACAAGAAGAACATCAGCCAGGATTACGCCAACATCATCTACAACGGCACCTGGTTCTCGCCAATGCGCGAGGCCCTCGACGCCTTCGTGAACGAAACGCAGAAGCCGGTCACCGGCATGGTCAGGCTCAAGCTCTACAAGGGCAACGTGACCCTGCTTGGCCGCACCTCGCCCAACTCGCTTTACAACGAAGCGCTGGCCACCTACACCGAAGCCGACACCTTCGACCATAAATCAGCCGAAGGCTTCATCAAAATCTACGGTCTGGGATTGAAAACCTTCCACGAGGTGAACAAGGGGTAATGGATAGTTGATAATTATCCGTTCAAAATAAAAAAACCGTCACGACTTGAAGTGACGGTTTTTTTGTGACTACGATAAATCAACTGAGGAACAAAAATCTCTCCGCGTTTTTATTGCACAGCATATCTTTTTCTTCGAGCGTCAATGCTTTGGTTTGGAAAAAATAATCCAGATATGCGCTATAAGCATTTATATCCTGGAGGTTGATCATAAAATCCGTCCCAAAGATAATCCGCTCAATCAATCTTCGCCTCTTTGCACTATCATAGTCATCTAAAAATCTTTGCAATTTGATATATGATTCATTGTCAACCCCCTGATACGATATATCGGTATAGAAGTTTTCATATAAATATTGACCAGATTTCGGATCGATTTCAAGAATCATGTTAGCTATTTTTTTTCGCCAATCACTTTTTTCCACTCCACCAAAGTGTGCAAGGTTGAGTCTGAGCTTCCCATATTTTTTAAGAACAGATTCCCATTTATATGGGCTGGAGAAATCTTTATATTCATTTTTCACAAGAAAGCCACCGGGGCTGCAATGCGCAGTTATCGGAATGTTATTATCAATACAAAACTGATATAAATAGCAGACTTTCTCTCTTTCCAATCCCTCATCGGGCCAGGGATCGAAACCAAGCGGAGGATAGACTTTTATGCCAAGAAAAAAATGAGAACCTATCGACTCAATGTCGCCATTGAATTTTTCCCACTCTATGGCATCAATACTATGGCGACGTTGTTGAGGTGTTGCATCATTTTTAAATTCTCCAAAATTATCCTCCAGAATATGTTCTAATTTCATTGACACGCCCCCACCTTCGCTATGATCCTTCATTGAATAATTTTTCGTATTGATCCCCATAAATGGAATGATCTGAAAAAGGGGAAGTGGTTGCCCTTCAATATATTTATCCCGATGAACATAGTAATCCCGGATTCCGATACATAAATCTTCAACCTGTGCAACTATAGGCTTCCATCGAACCTTATAGGGATGTTTAGATTTGATTTTTTCATTGAGCGAGATTGGGCCAAGACGAGGTTCAAATGATACATTTTCCTCGCTATACTCTTTCAAGCCAAAATCCATGATAAGCGGGGTCAAAACAATTTTTTCATATTCTTTCTTTTCACCATTTCCACTTATAATGAGGCCACTGTTCAAAGCAAAACTATCTCGAAGATCTTCCTCCATCTGAATAAGGCAATCACCGATATCCGTCTCCATAATAGCCAGCAAGTTCATAATATTCGATAACTTGCTCTTTACGAAGGATACCGTTTTGGCTCGAACGACGGGTATCGAAAATATTATAAAGAACATAATAACGATAACCGCCGCAATCAAAGTCAAGATAACAAAAGCATCTAGAAAATTGATCTTTTCTGGTATCCTGATTCCAAAATAAATCAATATTTTCAATCCAATCGTAAAAAGCAATGGAATCAAAAGAAGGGTAGGCGAATACAAAAATAATTTTCTTTTTAGTCCATCATTAAAAGTCCTCTTGATCATTGCCGTGAGATTCGGATGGCTCAGATTCATCATGTGGCAATGTGAATCGTAAAAATAGGGCATATCGACCTCCTTTCTCATGATTGGTATTAAAGTCACCTTTGATCCATCGATAAGAACATTGTAACGCTGTTCAAACTCGTCGAATAAGCTTGAAACTTCTTAAATGTAATTTAAAAAATCGGAACAATCAGATTAAGATGCTCGCTTTTTTTTGTATGACAGAAAGAATCAGCAAAAATATCTGTCAGAGTTTGCTTTTTCGAAGCAATAGGAGCGAGCGATTCCTGGCCGAATCCGCTGTGCAGGCGAATCGTCAGGTACTCCTAACGTTGTTATTCAAACCTGTCTGGATGCAAGACTCGGCCTCGTTTCTTGTCGTTATTGTTTTTGATCCTCTCTGGCGATCTTGAGTTTTAGATCACGTTCCTTGAAAATCTGGATATCCCTACGCTCCAGTCTGTCATAATTGCAGTATTTACGAGATTATTTTAAAATCGTTTTGAAGCTCGAAAAAAAGCAAATGACCGACTGTCGCGCTGCCTAAGAGTTTGAAGTGGACCCCAACCGCCAGACAAAAACAGGTCGAGTTTAAGCTGGTAACTTGCTGTTGTTCATGCAGCTGATTGAGGCTGCACTATCACCTCTGACGACCCATCAGAGGACTTCTTTTGAGAA
>JAAXWU010000025.1 GCA_013334855.1 Chlorobaculum sp.
TGCACTACTTCTCGAAAGCCATCCACGCTGGCGACCTGGTCGCGGCGCATGGGCGCGTCACCTTTTTCGGACGCACGCCCGGAATGCAGCATCCCGACTTCGACAAGCTCGGCGGCGACGGCGAGGCGTCCGACGACGGGCAGCGGGACGACGAGCTGTACAAGACCGGCGCGATCATTCCGATCTACCCCACCACCGAGGCGATGAAGCAGGCGGGCCTCAATTCGGCGGCGTTCCGGCGGATCGTGCACCGGGCGTTCCGCGACCAGCCGCTGCGCATCACGGAGTATCTCAGCCGCGAGATTGTCGAATCCAACGATTTGATGCCCATCGGCGAGGCGTACCGGCAGCTTCACTTTCCCGACTCCGCCGAACTGCTCGAACGGGCGCGGTACCGCATGAAGTGGAGCGAGCTGTTTTTCGCGCAGCTCTTTTTCGCCCTGCGCCGCGCCGGGGAGCGGGGGCATCTCACCTCGGCGCGGTTCGAGCGTTCCGGCGAAAAGACAGCGAGCCTGCACGAGCGGCTGCCCTTCACCATGACCGGCGCGCAGAAGCAGGCGGTTCGCGAGATTTATCACGATCTCAAGAGCGGTCGCCAGATGAATCGCCTGTTGCAGGGCGACGTTGGTTCGGGCAAGACCCTCGTGGCGCAGTTCGCCATGACGCTCGCCGTGGACAACGGCTTGCAGGCGGCCTTCATGGCGCCGACCGAGATTCTCGCCTTCCAGCACTACGCCGGGCTGCGCCATACGCTCGAACCGCTCGGTATCCGCGTCGCGCTCATTACCGGCAAGCAGCCCGCGAAGCTGCGCCGCGAGGCGCTCGCCCGGCTCGAAGAGGGGGAGATCGACATCGCCGTCGGCACGCACGCGATCATCGAAGCGGGCGTGCAGTTCCGGCGGCTCGGCCTCGTCATCATCGACGAGCAGCACCGCTTCGGCGTGTTGCAGCGCAAGGCGTTGCAGGAGAAGTCGGAGAACCCGCACGTCCTGCTCATGACCGCCACGCCGATTCCGCGCACGCTCACGATGGGCGTCTATGGCGACCTCGACGTTTCTATCATCGCCGAAATGCCCGCCGGGCGCAAGCCGATCCAGACGCGCCTCTGCCGCGATGAACAGAAGCCGGAGCTGTACAAGCTGCTGCGAAAGCAAGTCGCCGAGGGGCGGCAGGCCTACATTGTCTATCCGCTGGTCGAGGAGTCGGAGAAGATCGACCTCAAGGCGGCCACCGAGAGCTACGAGCAGCTCAAGCTGGAGGTGTTCCCGGAGCTGCGGCTCGGGCTGATCCACGGGCAGCTTCCGGCAGCGGAGAAGGAGGCGGTGATGGCGGAGTTTCGCGGCGGGCGGCTCGACATTCTCGTTGGCACGACGGTGATCGAGGTGGGCGTCGATGTGCCGAATGCCACCATCATGGTGATCGAGCACGCCGAGCGCTTCGGCATCTCGCAGCTCCACCAGCTCCGGGGGCGCGTCGGGCGCGGCGAACACGCCTCCTCCTGCTTCCTCCTGTACACGAAGCTCTCCGGTGACGCCAAGGAGCGGTTGCAGGCGCTCGCCTCGACCGGCGACGGCTTCCGGCTCTCGGAGATCGATTTGCAGATTCGAGGCGCGGGCAATATGCTGGGGCGCGAGCAGTCGGGCACGGCGAGCGGCCTGAAGATCGCCGACCTCTTGACCGACGGCGAAATCATGCGCTCGGCGCGGGCGGCGGCCTTCGAGCTGATCCGGCGCGACGAGCGGCTCTCGCTTCCCGAAAACGCCATGATTCGCGCCTATTACGAGAATCACTTCAAGAAAAGAGTCTCGCTGGCTGATGTCGGGTGAGCCGTGTCACCGTCCCTCTTTGCATCGGCACAGCGCTGCCCGATGTTCGTCATGCGCTTCAACGGCGGAAATGTGTATATTTTCCGCGTTGCATTCCGGCGTCGGGCCGGTCGCGGCATCAGAAAATCATCCGTACATACTCTTTAGTGAATGAAAGAAACGCTTTCCGGCATGGTGACTCGCGTCACCGGCGCATCGTATCTCGTTGAAACCGGCGACGGCGTCAGCCACCGGTGCTGGACGGTGCCCGGAACCGTGAGCGAGAACGAGGGGGCGAACCTCGTGGCCGTCGGGGATCGCGTGGATTTCCAGCCGAAGGCGTCGGGCAGCGACATGCCGGAAGGGGTGATCACCCGCGTCGAGAAGCGCCGCACCGCGCTGGTGCGCCGCCGCGAGGTGCGCCGCAACCGCAGCAAGGAGAAGGAGCAGGTGATCGCGGGAAACATCGACCAGCTTGTGCTGATCACCTCGTTCGACGATCCGCCCTTCAACAGCCGCCTCGTTGACCGCTATCTCGCCTTTGCCGAATCGGAACAGTTGCCGTTGCTCATCGTGGTCAACAAGATCGATCTCGACGAAGAGGGGATGGTGGAGGAGGATCTCGAAGTCTATCGAAGTCTCGATTGCCGGACATGCCTGGTCAGCGCAGAGGATGGGCGGGGGATTGACGAGTTGCGCGAGCTGCTGCGCGACCGGATGTCGGCTTTCAGCGGCCACTCCGGCGTGGGCAAATCGACGATCATCAACCTGCTCGTCGGGCGCGAGGAGCTGCGAACCGCCGAGACGAGCTGCAAGACCGGCAAGGGGGTGCACACCACCACCAACTCGGCGATGTTCCAGCTTCCCGGCGGCGGCTACGTGATCGACACGCCGGGCATCCGCGAATTCAACCTCTCAGGCATCACGAAAGAGAATCTGCGATTTTACTTCAAGGAGTTTCTGCGCTACATGCCGGAGTGCGCTTTTTCGTCATGCAGCCACACGGTCGAGCCGGGATGCGCCGTGATCAAAGCGGTGGAGTCCGAAGCTATCGATCCGGCCCGCTACGAAAGCTACCTCGCCCTGCTCGACTCGCTCGACGAGTGAGATTCAGTGGGCTGATTCGGACGGGTTAGGTGGATTGGGCGATTTCGACTGTAGGGATGTGTCAAAAGAAAAATGATGGAGAGTCGTCATCGCGAGTCCCGATCTGTCGGGACGTGGCGATCCATCTTTAACTGCTTTTACTGATTCCGCATGGATTGCCACGTCGCTATGCTCCTCGCAATGACGGGGAATGTACAAGCCTGTTTAGTATTGACTTGACAGTAGAGGCAGTCCTGACTAGTCGGGACTGCCCTTTTTGCGTATATTTCCACGAACAGAATGCAAAACTGACAACCCCGCGTCATGAACGATATTTTCCTAAGCTATGCCCGCGAGGATGAAGAGCGGGTAAAGCCCATTGTGGAGCACCTTGAAGCTCAAGGCTGGAGCGTTTTCTGGGATAGAAATCTACCTCCTGGTAAGTCGTTTTATGACCATATCGAAGAGCAGCTCGAAGCGGCCCGGTGCGTGGTCGTGGTCTGGTCGGAGCACTCCGTGGTTTCGGATTGGGTGCTGGCAGAAGCTGAAGAGGGAAAAAACCGGAAAATCCTCGTGCCACTCCGGATTGACGAGATAAAGCCTCGTATCGGATTCAGGCACATTCACGCCGCCGATCTTACAGACTGGAATAATGATGCCGGTCATGCGCAGTTTAGAATGTGTGTTGGTGCTATTTCCACGGTGGTTCCGCAGCCTGATTTGGCAAAGGAGCCTTCGCCAAAAATATCCGTTACTTCTGTCGAGCCGCCAGTTTTCAAACCACAGTTGCCGGAGAATTTCGTGCTGATCAAGGGTGAAACGTTTATCATGGGGAGCCCGAAGGGTGAATATGGACGCGAGCCAAACGAAACTTTGCATGAGGTGAAACTGAGCGATTTCGCGATGTGCCGGTATGCGGTAACGCAGGAGGAGTGGCGGATGGTAACAGGCTCGAATCCTTCAAAGTTCAAAGGAGATAACCTTCCGGTCGAGAGGGTCAGTTGGGATGATTGCCAGGACTTTATCAAAAGGCTTAACCAGAAAACGGGCCAAATCTATCGCCTGTCGACTGAAGCGGAGTGGGAGTACGCCTGCCGTGCAGGGACGACAACACCGTTCAATACCGGCGAGAACCTGACAACGGATCAGGCGAATTATGACGGGAACGAGCCATATCGGAATTATCCTAAAGGAGAGTACCGGCAAAAAACTGTGCCCGTTGATCATTTTGTGCCGAATGGATATGGGCTGTATAACATGCACGGTAACGTGTGGGAGTGGTGCAGTGACTTGTATGGCGGGTATGGAATGGGGACTGTCGAGAATCCTTCCGGCCCGACAACCGGTTCGTACCGTGTTTTTCGTGGTGGGGGATTGGCCGACGATGCTCGCGTCTGCCGGTCGGCTCGGCGTGGCTACAGCTTCCTTGGTACTCGCAGCGGCGGCGTTGGCTTTCGCGTGGTGTTCGTCCCGCAGTTGTAGTGAACCCTGGGAGCGCGGAGCCCCAGCTCCGCACATGAAGCCGAAGGCTTCACATCCTGTGAGTTGCGATGCCGCGTGATGGCTTGAATGAAGGTATAGAAATGGAAGAGAACTGCGGAGCTGGGGCTCCGCGCTCCCGGCAAAAACAAAAGGACATAAAAGACGAAAGGGTGAAGAGAGGGAAGAAAAGCGGACGGTCTATCGTGAAGCGGATTGAGTGTCAAGATTGGAGTGTATTTTTGGATAGAAATATCCTGTAGGAAAAATCAATCAAGAGATTATTCGATGCGAAAGGATAAGAAAGTCAATGTCTTGAGCACTGAGGTAACGGTGCAGGTCATTCGTCAGGAGGATTACATCTCTTTGACGGATATTGCCAGATACAGAAATGTGGATGACCCACGGTTCATTGTTCAGAACTGGATGCGAACACGTTTTACTATCGAATTTTTAGGGATATGGGAGCATTTGCACAATCCTGATTTTAACCGTGTCGAATTCGAGGCGGTTAAAAACGAGGCGGGCCGGAACTCATTTGTCATGACTCCAACCAGATGGGTGGAGCTTACCGGAGCGAGAGGTATTGTTTCGAAAGCGGGTCGGTACGGTGGCACTTATGCGCACAAGGACATCGCCTTCGAGTTTGCATCCTGGGTCTCTGTGGAGTTCAAGCTCTACCTCATCAAGGAGTTTCAGCGCCTCAAGGAGATCGAACAGGAGCAGCTTGGCTGGGATATTCGCCGGAACCTTACCAAAATCAACTATCGTATTCATACCGACGCCATCAGGGAGCACCTGATTCCGCAGGAGCTGAGCAAGGCGCAGATCAATATGGTGTATGCGTCCGAAGCGGATTTGCTGAATATGGCGTTGTTCGGCAAAACCGCCGCAGAGTGGCGAAAGGCAAATCCCGGCGAAAAAGGCAACATTCGTGACTTTGCCAATGCGCCGCAGCTCTTGTGCCTCGCGAATCTGGAAAATCTGAATGCGCATTTTATCCGTGAAGGAGTGCGACAACCGGAAAGGCTTGAAAAACTCAACCGGATAGCTATTCACCAGATGCTGCTGCTTGTTGACGACAAGGGTGTCAGGAGAATGGGAGATGGGAAGTAGACAAAAAAGTTGAGAATCTTGACGCACTCCTCACATCCTCACTGCCCCATACATAAACCATACCCCCGTTGCGATCATGATGATTCCGGCGAGTTTGTAGAAGCGTTCGCGGGTGGTCTGGCTGATTCGGCTGGCGATGGTGCCGACGAGGAGAAGCGCCGGGGCGGTGCCGAGGCCGAAGAGGAGCATCATGAGGCCGCCACGGGCCATGCCGGTGAAGTGGTCGGGGGCTTCCATGCCGGAGCGGGCGGCGGCGAGCAGGGCTGTGTAGCTGAGGCCGCAGGGGAGAAAGCCGAGGGCGACGCCCATCGGGAACCATGCGCCGGTCGAGCGTGAGGCGTCGAAGATCGAGAGCATCTTTTTGATGACGGGCGTGAAGGGGGCGCATGAGGAAAAGATGTGTCCAAAAGGCGACCAGCCGATGGCGACCATCCCCATGATGACGATGACGAGGCCGGTCAGCCCCATGATGGCTTGCTGGAAGACGCCGATGCTCGAAAAGAGTCCGACGAACGATCCGGTGAAGCCGAGCAGCGCGCCAAGGAAGGCGTAGGTCATGATCCGGCCAAGGTTGTAGAGCAGGTGCGGCGCGATGCTCCTGCCGCCTCCGCCCATTGAGAACGACGCGACAATCGGCCCGCACATGCCGATGCAGTGGCCGAATCCGCCAGCCAGCCCAGCCAGCAGCATCGCGAGGAGTTCGCCGGTCATGGTTTCGATGGTTATCCCTCCCGTTTTGTGATTAGTCCAGCGATTAAAACGTTTAAACAATTGCCCCGGACTTTAGTCCGGGGTTTATTGATAACACAAAATAAATCGGGGCTTTAGCCAAATGTTTTCTTGTTGGGAGATTTACGATCTTTTGTCGCTGTGGTAATAATCGAAATCGGCATTGTCACCTTAGAATGAAATTGGGCTTAAGCCCTGAAGAATTCTGAATGCTGATCCTCCCCGGTTTGAAAGCCGGGGCAATGTGAATGTAAGAATTAGGAATGTCCGTCGGGTTGAAACCCTCCTGAAGACAGGAAAAAACCTGTCTCAATGTCATCTCCCTCGAAATCGTCGTTCCCATCCCCGTCCTCACTTCTCCGCCTTCACGGATTTCGCTTTCTTCGGCTTGTGCTGAACCTCGTCGTCGTCGTCGAGCATCCGGTATTTCGGGGCTTCGGTGTCGTCGAACTGGCCGCTGCGTACCGCCCAGAGGAAGAGCGCCCAGCCGCCGAGGCCGATGACGAAGCCGAGGGCTATGAGGAAGAAGGTGCTTGTCATGCGTTATCCATCACAGTTTTCTGAGTCTGAGCGAGTTGCCGACCACCACGAGCGAGCTGGTTGCCATGAGCAGGGCCGAGACGATCGGGTGCAACATGCCGGTGACGGCGAGCGGCACGGCGATGAGGTTGTAGCCGAACGCCCAGGCGAGGTTCTGGCGGATGACGGCGAAGCATTTGCGCGAGTGGGCCAGGAGCGTGCCGAGCAGTTCGAGGTCGTCGTTCATGATGGTGACTCCGGCGCTCTCGATGGCGATGCCTGTCGCCGTGCCGAAGGTGACGCCGGTATCGGCTTCGGTGAGCGCCGGGGCGTCGTTGATGCCGTCGCCCGCCATCAGCACGGTCTCGCCCGAGCGCTTCAGCTCCCTGATCGCGTCGGCTTTGCCGATGGGATCGAGTCCAGCCCGCACCTCCGTGATGCCGCATCGTCCGGCAATATAGCGAGCGACGCCCGCATTGTCGCCGGTGAGGATCATCAGCCGCAAACCCTGCGCCCTGAGCGCCTCGATCATCCGCCTGGCGTCGTCGCGCAGCTCGTCGATCAGCCCGAAGAGGCCCGCGAGCTTGCGGTCGCAGGCGACGAAGACCGTCGTCTTTCCCGACGCTTCGAGCCGGGCGGCCTCGGCGAGGCACTCGTCGCTGATCGCGACCTCCTCCTTTTCAAGCAGCGAGCGTGAACCGGCAAGCCATGCCTCGCCACTGATCACGCCGGAAACGCCCATGCCCGTGACGGCGCGGAAAGCTTCGACCGGCAGCATTTCGCCTGGCCATCCCTCCGCAATCGCACGGCCCGCCGGGTGGCGCGAAAGGCTTTCGAGCGAGGCGCAGCACTGCATGAAGCGGCTCGAAACGCCGTAGTCGAAGGTGTCGGTGAGCGCCGGAGCACCGCGGGTGATGGTACCGGTCTTGTCGAAGACGACGGTGGTGGTTTTCGAAACCGACTCGAAGATGTCGCCCCCTTTGACGAGGATGCCTTTGCGGCTGACCGCTGTTGTGCCGACAAGGATGGCGAGCGGCGTGGCGAGGCCCAAGGCGCAGGGGCAGGCGATGACGAGTACCGAGACGGCGTTCATGAGCGCGCTCACCGGCGGCGCTCCCGCCAGCCGCCACCAGGCGAAGGTGGCCGTCGCCAAGAGGATGGTGGCGGGCACGAACCATCCGGCGACTTTGTCGGCCACGCCCTGAATCGGCGCTTTGCGCGCCTGCGCCTCCTCGACAGTGCGGATGATGCTCGCCAGCAGCGTCTGCTTCGCATTGCCGGAAACTCTGATCCGCAGCCGCCCGGTGATGGCGCAGGTGCCTGCATAGACCGTGCTTCCGGCGCTTTTCGTCACCGGGGCGGACTCGCCGGTGAGCATCGATTCATCGACGTCCGCCTCTCCGCTCGTCACCGCGCCGTCGAGCGGCACGCGGTCGCCCGGCAGCACCTCGATCAGCGCCCCCTCGCCGATCCGTTCGAGCGGCGTGAGCGTTGTCTGTCCATTCGCATCGACAAGCAGCGCCTCGCGGGGTTGCAGATCGGCGAGCGCGGCAAGAGCGCTGCCCGCCTTGAGGCGCGAACCCGCTTCGAGAAATCGTCCCAGCAAAATGAAGGTGACGATCATCGCCGAGGTGTCGAAGAAGACCTCGCCGCCGGTGAAGATCATCGCAACGCTGTAAAAGTAGGCCGAGAGCGATCCGAGCGCCACGAGCACATCCATGTTCAGCGCCCGGTTTTTGATCGAGCGCAGGGCGTTGGAGATGAAGGGAAAGCCGGAGTAGAAGACCACCGGCGTGGCCAGCGCCCAGGAGATGAGCTGGAAGGCGAGGCGGTAG
Organism: Chlorobaculum sp.; assembly: GCA_013334855.1. GTDB lineage: Bacteria > Bacteroidota > Chlorobiia > Chlorobiales > Chlorobiaceae > Chlorobaculum. The sequence goes on from JAAXWU010000025.1 coordinate 8,570, forward strand.
GCGTGCTCGATGCCCTGGAAGAATCCTGCGTAGAGCGCGGCGATGATCAGCATGAGCTGCATCGAAAAGAAGCCCGCCGTACCGAAGCGCAGGAGCAGGTCGCGCTTTTCGGCAGAGAAGAGTTCGACCTGCGTGCCGTGCCGGACGGGGCGCGGCAGATAGCCGATTCCCGAAAGAGTTTTGAGGATCGCGTCAAGCGTGACTACGTCATTTCGCCACACGATAGTCGCACGGTGCGTGGCGTAGTTGACCCGCGCCGAGACGATGCCGTCGAGCCGCGAGAGCACCTTTTCGACGAGCCAGACGCACGAGGCGCAGCGGATGCCCGAGAGCAGCATTTCGATCCGGCTCTTCGATCCGTCCGAAACGATGTCGCCTGCGAACTCCTTCGCTTCCACGGCGGCGAAGGCCGGACGGCCCGGCTGCCAGTCGCAGCGCTGCCTGTAGAAGGCGTCGAGCGACTGACTGTGGATCAGCTCATAGACGCCGAGGCAGCCGTGGCAGCAGAAGTTGCGGGTTTCGCCGTCGATCACCGCCGTCACCGCCGCCGAAGCAGGAACCTCCTGCATACAGTGGTCGCAGCGGATCGTCTGATCACTCCGGCGGTTTATACTTTCAATATTGGCTTGCAACAAATCCTCACTTTACGGTCATTCTGATCTTGGCTTGTCGGGAGAAGAATCCAAAAATTCCACTCTGGAGACAAGATAGACTCTTCATTACGCTACGCTTCACTCAGAATGACAAACATGTTTTTACGATGTATTGTCTCCGATTATTGCTCCGGCAACGATACATCGCTATCGCCGCTGTTGTAAGATATTGGGCTAAAGCCCTGATTAATTTTGCATTATCAGCATACCCCGGACTGAAGTCCGGGGCAATTGTTCAAGAGTTTTCATGGGCGGATCAATAATAACAGGCTTCGCCTCAGTCACGGACATCGAACGAGAATGCGGGGTTGCCGAGTTCCGGCGAGAGGAGCATGAGCTGCCAGAGCTTTTTGCCGCTCATGCAGCGTACGATCACGCCGCGCCCCTCCCACGCGCCCGACGCCGTGCGCACGAGCTTCATCCGGTTCTGGCCCATGTACATGCCGGGCATGGAGAAGTCGAGCATCAGCACCGGCGGCAGGTCGCCGGAAGGCTCGACGCTCACCCGGAAAAGCAGCGGCTGCATCGCCCGGACGGGCCTCGGCGTGATGTCGAGCGTCACTGTGCGCCCATTGGCCTGCTTCGCGCAGGGGCCGCTGTGAATGGCGTTGCTGTTGGCCCTCGGTTCCGCATCGAGCGGTATCGCGGCAATGAAGAGCAGCAACGAGAGGAGTCCGGCGATCAGTTGACCTCGTAGAACCATGAGCGGCTTGTCTTGAGTTTCGGCGCGGCAAGGTCAAGCCTGACCAGCAATTTGCCCTTTCCCGGTACGCTGACTTGCGCCGTGTATGTGCCGGGAGCGGTTTCGCGCATGGCGATGGTGTGGTCGTGCTCTTTGTTCGACACGTTGCCGACAAACAGTTTTACGTCAGCATGACTCAGCGGCTTGCCCTGTTCGGTGAGCACGAAGGTCAGTTCGTTGCTGCCCTGCCGGATCGAGGCCGGTTTTTCGATGTCGAGGCCGATTCTCTTTTCCTCGCCCTTTTGCCGGAACCAGTCGTTCTGCTTCAGGTAGTAGTCAGGCTCGACAAGCCCTTCAGCGTTGCGGTAGGCAATCGTGAGGCCGCTGATCATGGCGAAGATGAATACGGCGTACAGCCCGATGATGAATGGTTTCACAGGAATCCAGCCTCCCTGCTGATGGTGATGCCGCCGCCGGTGAGGGTCAGTTTTACCGTCTCCCGTTTGCCGGTCGCCCTGACGAGCAGCTTGTTTCTCGCCACGCCGAAGGGCTTGATCGAAATGGCGTGCTCGCCGATCAGGGTCGTGCCTTCCGGCGCTTCGATCTTCAGTTCGAGCGTGCGGCTGGTGTTGTTGTAAATGCTCCAGCTATAGCGGTTCAGGCCGGGCGGGAGCGGCTCCTGTACGCGGCTGAGGTTGAATTCGACGGGCGGACGCATGGCGAAGAGCATCACAAGCACGAGCGCCGAGGCTGCCGTGAGGCCGCCGAGCCAGATGGTTTTCGGGCGGATGATTTTGCCCTTGTAGTTCGGGAAGGGGGGCAGGTCGCGCTTGCTGCTCTTCAGCCAGCAGGCGTCGATGCACTCCGCGCAGGCGATGCAACTGTTGCTGAGTCCCTCCTTGATGTCGATGCCCACCGGGCAGACTTTCACGCAGTCGTCACATCTCATGCAGGTCGAATCCCTTGACTTGTCGTACTCGATGACGAGCGTATCCTTGTCGAAGAGCGCGTTCTGCATCATCGCGTAGGGGCAGATGGTGGTGCAGAATCTCCTTCCGAGAAAGCCGAGTTCGAGGTAGACGAGCACCCAGAGCACAATGAAGAATCCGGCGATCAGCGGGTAGGTGAAGAGGCCCCGCATCGCCTCCGCCGGGGGCACGAAGTACCAGATCATGGTGATCGACACCAGCGCCGAGACCGGCAGCAAAATCAGCTTCTGCAAGGTCTTGCGGTGCTTCTTGCCGAAAATCGAGGCGAGGCTTTCGGTGAGGTCGAGCAGCACGGTCTGCGGGCAGAGCCATCCGCACCAGACGCGCCCGAGGATCATTGTCACCGCCGTGATGAAGAGCAAGAGGAAGAGCGTGGCCGCGAGGATGAGATAAAAGTCGCCGATTCTGATGACAGAGCCGAAAAAGTAGAGGTTCAGCTCACGAATGTCAAACCGGAAGGCGCTTTGACCGTTGATGTTCAGGAACGGCAGGCCGGTCAGGAGAATCGCCTGAAGGATTTCGACGGCTCTCCGGTAGCGTTTCCAGATAATTTGCATGATCAGGGGATTGGTTACTGCTCTGTGGATTACTCCATAAGACGCCGCTGCCCCGGTATAGGTTCCCGGGGCAGCGATCAGGTTATTTCCTCAGGCTTTCGATGAATGCTACGATCTTGTAGATTTTGTCGTTGCCAAGCTGCTGCCCGAATGGCGGCATACCGTTGGGGCGTCCGGCGGCAATCGATTCGAAAAGCTTGTCGGGGGACGAGCCGTACTTCAGCGCGACCTTCAGGCTTGGCCCGATGCCGCCGCTGGCGTCGGCCATGTGACAGGCGGCGCAACTCGTCTCGAACTCGGTTTTGCCCTCGGCGATGGCGTCGGCCTGGCCGATATACTTGCCGGGACTCGCGGGCGCGGATGCCGCCGCCTTTTCAGCGGCTTTCATCTCCTCTTCGTGGATATTGTAGAAAGACCATCCTGAAATGGCGGGCGTAAAGCGTACGACATAGACGACGATAAAGATGATCATTCCCACAAAGAACGCCAACCATCCAATGGGGATTTTGTTGTGGCCTTCCTGCGGTATTCCGGAATCATTCATGTGAACCTCCTCATGATGGGTTTCTTGAACGTTGACTCTCTCTCTGGATGCGGCTCACTCGTCGTTGCGCAGCATCCGGTATTTGGGTTCCTCTACCTGCTGTTTCCGCTTCGGGTTGAAGTAGTAGGCGATGATGCCTGCCATGACAGCCGCGAGCGAAAAGGTGAAGAGGGTATAGGCAATTTCCGGGAATGTCATTGCATTGCCTCCATTGCCTTGACGTCGCGCCCGAGCTTCTGCATGTAGGCGATGATGGCGTCCATCTCGGTCAGATCGCCCCGCAGTGCTTCAGGCGTCACCTGGTCGCGGGTGGCCTTCGAGTCGTAATCGGGCGCGCTGACCTTCGCCTTGTAGTCGGCGATCTGCTGCTGAACCTCGGCCTCCGAGTAGCCGTAGCCGAGTATCTGCGTTTTTCTGAACGAGTTCGAGGTGTCGAGTCTGTTCTCGGCGAGCCAGCCGTAGGGCGGCATGTTGGATTTCTCGAACATCGACTGCGGGCTGTGCATGTGGCGGTAGTGCCAAGAATCGGGGTACTTGCCGCCGATGCGGTTCAGGTCGGGTCCCGTTCTGCGCGATCCCCAGAGGAACGGACGATCCCAGGCGAACTCCTCGGCTTTCGAGTACTCGCCGTAGCGCAGCACCTCCGTCCTGAGCGGGCGGACGGTTTGGGTGTGGCAGTTGTTGCACCCCTCGCGCATGTAAATGTCGCGCCCCTCCTGCTCGATAGCCGTATAGGGTTTGACGTAGGCGCTCACCGGCTGGGTCGATGGCATGAACATCGGCACGAAGACCGTGACCACCGTGCCGATAAGGATGACCAGCGCCGAAGTGACCGCAAGGACGACCGGTTTTGAATAGATCCCCATGATGCAAACTCCTTTTTCAGGTTTGGTGGTTTTTTAAGCTTCTGTCGCGGCTGAAGGCGCCTGCCGGACGGTCTGGATGAGATTCCAGCCGAACACCAGGATGCCGATGAAGTAGACGACCCCCGAGACGAAGCGTATGCGATAATAGGGATAGAGCGAAGTCAGGCCGTCGAGGAAGCTGTACATCAGCGACCCGTCGGGATTGGTGGCTTTCCACATCGCCCCCTGCTGGATGCCGCCGATCCACATCGTGACCGTCCAGGCGAGCTGGCCGACCAGGATGAGCCAGAAGTGGGTGTTGGCCAGCTTCACGCTGTACAGCTCGCGTCCCGTGACCTTCGGGATCATGTAGTAAAACGACGCAGAGATGATCATGGTGACCCAACCCATCGTGCCCATGTGGACGTGGCCCACCACCCAGTCGGTGTAGTGGAAGAAGGCGTTCAGCGTCCTGAGACCCTGCAACGGCCCCTGAAGGGTCTGAAGGCCGTAGAAGGTGATGCCGAGGATGAAGAACTTGGTCAGGTAGTTGGTGCGCATCTGATCCCAGTTGCCCTGCAAGGTGTAGTAGCCGTTGACCACCGATCCCCACGAAGGGGCGATCAAAAAGATGCTGAAGGCGATGGCCACCGTCTGGATCCACTCCGGCAGCGGGGTGAGCATCAGGTGGTGCGCGCCGGTCCACAGATAGGCGAAGATCAGCGACCAGAAGGAGACGATCGAGAGCCGGTGGCTGTAGATCGGCAGCCCGGTGGCTTTCGGCAGGAAGTAGTAGAACATCGCCAGCACCGGCACGGTGAAGATGAAACCGACGATGTTGTGCCCGTACCACCACTCCACGTTGGCGTCGTTGGCCCCGGCGTAGAGGCTGTAGGACTTGAAGAGGGTGAGCGGGATTTCGAGGTTGTTGACGATGTAGAGCACCGCGACGGTCACGGTCATGGCGACCAGGTACCAGAGCGAGATGTACATCTGCTTCTCCTGCCGCTTGATGAGGATGGCGAAGACGTTGACGGCGAACATCACCCAGAGGATCACCACGCCGACGTCGAGCGGCCATTCAAGCTCGGCATACTCCTTCGTGGTGTTCAGGCCCGCCATGAGGCTGACGGCGGCGGCGGCGATGGCCGCGTTGAAGAGCCAGAGATGCGCCTTGGCGAGGCCGGGAAAGGGAAGCGGCGTCCGGGTCAGGCGCTGGAGCATGTAGTAGGCCGTGGCGAAGATGCCCGCCAGGCCGAAGCCTAGGCCTAGGCCGTTGGTATGCACGACGCGCAGACGACCGAAACTGAGCCATGGGGTCAGGTTCAGCGCGGGGTTGAACATTTCGAACGCGATCCACAGGCCAATGACAAGCCCGATGACAAGCCAGAAAAGCGCCGAAAATGCGAAACCCTTGACAACAGAGTAATCATAACCGGTATCGTTCATGCCCTCCTCCTGAATCTGGTTGATGAAAAAGATGGTGTGGAATGGCGCCACCGATGCTGCCGTTGTTCAGATTCCGCAATGAAGAGTCGTAGGGGAACAGAGGAATGACAGGGATCGGGGTGTCCTTGAAGAACGAGTGCGTCAGCTATGCAAAGAGCAATATTACTGAATGATCATTTATTAAAATTTAATTAAAAAAAGCGGTTCCCTGAAAGAAAAAATATACGCGCATATATGGTAACACGCGATTTTATCGGCAGAAAGCAAAAAAGCCTCCGTTGTGGCGGAAGCTTTTTCGCTGATATGATCGTCCGGCGGATCAGCCGTTGCAGATGCGGGCAAGTCCTTCGTTGTAGTTGCCGACGACCGCCTCTTTCTCGTTGCTCTTTATCGAATCGCCGCTTATGGCCGTGGAGCTTCAGGTTTCGTGAAGGTTCGGATAATGTTCCAGACGAACAGGAGGATTCCCGCGAAATAGACGACGCCGGAGGCGAAGCGCAACCGGTAATAGGGGAAGAGCGCCACCACAGTGTCGAGGAAGCTGTACCTGAGTGAGCCGTCGGGATTGATCGACTTGAGCATCCCCCCTTGCAGAATGCCGCCGGACCACATGACTATGGTCAGGGCGAGCTGGCCGACGAGAATAAGCCAGAAGTGAGTATTTGCCATCCTGACGCTGTAAAGCTCACGCCCGGTGATCCTCGGGATCATGTAGTAAAACGACGCGGAGATGATCATCGTCACCCAGCCCATCGTGCCCATGTGCACATGGCCAATGACCCAGTCGGTGAAGTGGAAATAGGCGTTGAATGTACGCAGGCCCTGGAGGGGCCCCTGGATGGTCTGCAATCCGTAGAAGGTGATGCCGAACATGAAGAACTTAGCCAGGTAGTTCGAACGCAGCAGCTCCCAATTTCCGTTGAAGGTGTAATAGCCGTTGATCACCACTCCCCAGGAGGGGGCTATCAGGAGGATGCTGAAGGCGATGGCCACGGTCTGGATCCACTCCGGCAGCGGAGTGAGCAGGAGATGGTGGGCGCCGGTCCAGAGGTACGTGAAGATCAGTGCCCAGAATGAAACGATAGACAGCCGGTGGCTGTAGATCGGTAATCCTGTGGATTTGGGCAGGAAATAGTAGAACATGGCCAGTATCGGCAAGGTGTAAATAAACCCGATGGTGTTGTGCCCGTACCACCACTGGATGTCCGCATCCACGGTGCCCGCATAGATGCTGTAGGACTTGAAGAGTGAAACCGGAATTTCAAGGTTGTTGACGATGTGGAGCAGAGGGATGGATACGACCACGGAGATGAGGTACCAGAGCGAGACGTACATCTGCTGTTCACGCCGTCGTACCAGGATCGCGAAAGCGTTCACGGCGAACATCACCCAGAAGGTCAGCACGAGGAGGTCAACGAGCCACTCCGGCTCGGCGTACTCTTTCGATGTGTTCAAACCGGCCATGAGCGTGACGGTGGCAAGAAGCATGGTCGCGTTGAAGAGGTAGAGATGCGCCCTGGCAAGCCGCCTGAATGGTAACGGTGTGCGCGTGAGGCGCTGCAGCATGTAGTATGCGGTCGCGAAGATGGCTGACAGGGCGAAGCCGAAGGTGAGCAGGTTGGTATGCACGACGCGCAGGCGACCGAAGGCGAGCCATGGCGTGAAGTTCATGCCGGGCTCAAACATTTCAAGCGCGATCCAGAGCCCTGCCATGAGACCGGCAAGAAGCCAGAAAAGCGCAGACAATGCGAATCCCGTGACAGTGGTTTGGTTGTATACGGTTTCATCCATGATTCCATCTCCTGCAACCTGTTCAAACGGCACGCTACTGATGGTACAATGGATGCGGCAGGGTGAAAGCCCGCCCGCACAGGTGGAAATACAACTTCAGATTGTTCAACTGGCGCAGGGTCGAAAAGGTGCCCCATACATGCAAAAGGCCCCCGGTTGAGCGGGAGCCTTTCATTGTCATGGATGCCGGTGCAGTCGGATCAGCCGTTGACCACGCGGGCGAGTCCTTCGTTGTAGTTGCCGACGACCGCCTCTTTCTCGGTGATGATGCCGCGAATGAGCGTGCCGGGGGTCACGTCGAAGGCGAAGTTCACCACCGGAGTGGTCGGCGTGGCGACCTGCGTGCCGAAGATTTTGCGCAGCTCGTCGGCTTCGCGCTCCTCGATCGGAATCTGCGACCCTTCCGACATGGTGATGTCGATGGTCGAGACCGGCGCGGCGATGTAGAACGGCAGACCGTGGTACTTCGCGCTGATGGCGTGGGCGTAGGTGCCGATCTTGTTGGCCGTGTCGCCGTTGGCCGTGATGCGATCCGCGCCGGTGACGGCGAAGTCGATCATGCCGCGTGACATCAGGATCGCCGACGAGGAGTCGGAGATCGAGGCGAACGGGATGCCGTCATGCTCCAGCTCCCACGCGGTGAGGCGCAGGCCCTGCAGGAGCGGGCGGCTTTCGGAAGTGATCACGCGCTCGATCAGCCCCTCCTGATACGCCAGGCGGATCACGCCAAGCGCCGTACCGATGCCGCAGCAGGCGAGCGTGCCGGTGTTGCAGTGGGTGAGCACGTTGAGCTTGCGGGTTTTGAGCACGTCGGCGAAATCCTGCTTCAAGAGCTCGACGCCGTGGCGGGCGATACGGTCGCAGTTGTCGATCTCGTCGTTGTGGATTTTATACGCCATGTCGGTCATCTTCGCGACGAGCGTTTCGAGCGAATCAGCCTCGTAGTTGGCGTCATAGACATCCTGCATCTTCCTGGTGGCGAAGAAGAGGTTCACGGCGGTCGGGCGCGAGGCGTTGACCTCGGCGACGAGGTTCGCGAAATATGCCGGGAAGCCCGCCTTGTCGCCCGTGTAGGCATTGACGCCGAGCATCACCGTGTAGCCCGCCGAAGCGCCGATGAGCGGAGCGCCACGGACGGCGAGGGTCTTGATCGCCTCGATGGCTTCAAGGTAGTTCTGGGTTTCGACATAGATCTCCTTCAGGGGAAGGTAGCGCTGGTCGAGGTATCGGAAGGTTCCGTTTTTAAAGGATATTGCGTCTATCATCTGAGAACTGGTGTTTCCTCGTTAAGGATTAAAGGTTTGCTACGACGTTTCTGAAGATGGTGGTCATGGAAGGCTCGGCGCGGCCAGAGACCTCGATGATCTCTTCGATGCCGACCGGTACGAGGCAGTCCGGGAAGCATTCGTCGGTGACGATGGACATGCCGAACACTTCGGTGCCCTGATGCACGGCGGCGATCACCTCCGGCACGGTGGACATGCCGACCACGTCAGCGCCGATGGCGCGCAACATGCGATACTCGGCGCGGGTTTCGAGACACGGGCCGGTGACGGCGACGTAGACGCCGCGCTGCACCTTGATGCCGTGTTCGAGCGCGACCTTCTCGGCGATGTCGAGAATTCTCGGAGAGTAGGGAGCGCACATGTCGGGGAAGCGCGGGCCGATTTCAGGATCGTTCGGGCCGATGAGCGGGTTGGTGCCGAGCAGGTTGATGTGGTCGTCGATCAGCATGATGTCGCCCTTGCTGTAGCCGGGGTTCATGCCGCCGCAGGCGTTGGTGATGCCGAGCGTCCTGACGCCGAGCTGCTTCATGACCCTGATCGGGAAGACGATCTGCGTCATCGAGTACCCTTCGTAGAAGTGGAAGCGCCCCTGCATGGCGACCACCTTCTTGCCCGCGAGGGTGCCGAAGATCAGCTTGCCGTGATGGGTTTCAACCGTCGAAATCGGGAAATAGGGGATGTCGGCATAGTCGAGCGAGAAGTCAATCTCGATCTCCTTGACCAGGCCGCCCAGGCCGGTGCCAAGGACGATGCCCACCGGATACTCCGCCGTGGTTTTTTTCCTGATGAATTCAACGGCTTCCCGGATTTTCTCCCTTTGTTCGATCATGATATTCCCTGAAGTTTAGATGGTTGTGAATCGGCAAGTCAAAAGAGCCTAAATATAAGCAGCGAGGGGGAGAAGAGGAAATAGGGCGGCAATTGACAATGGATAATTGATAATGGATAATGTAAAAAAGAGCAAGTGCGTTAACAGGCGCTTTTAATTATCCATTATCAATTGTCAATTATCCATTATTCACCGCCACCCGAAGATTGCCGTGCCGATGCGGATCATGGTGGCGCCTTCGAGGATCGCTTCTTCGAAATCGCCGCTCATGCCCATCGAGAGTTCGGTGAGGAGTGACGGTTCAGGCGCGTTCTGGCGGAGCTTTTCGAGCGTCTGGCGGAGTTCCGAGAATTCGCGGCGGGCTTCCGACGGGTCGGGCGAGGCGATGGTCATGAGTCCACGCAGCCGCGCGTTTGGCAGGGCGAAGCAGCTTTCGGCGGCCTGAAGCACCGACGACGGGTCGAGGCCGTACTTCGAGCCTTCTCGCGAGACATTCACTTCGAGCAGGTAATCGACCGTCAGGCCGTGCTGCTCGGCGCGTTTGGAGAGCTCTTCGGCGGTGCTCACCTTGTCGATGCCGTGAATCATCGTCACTTTGTCAACGATCTGCCGCACCTTGTTCGATTGCAGGTGGCCGATGAAGTGCCACGAGAGCGGCAGACCCGCCAACTCGGGAGCTTCGATCTTTTCGAGGAACTCCTGCACGTAGCTCTCGCCGAACTCTCGATGCCCCGCATCCCACGCCTCGCGCACGGCGGCAGCGCTTTTGGTCTTGGAGACGGCGATGAGCTTGACCTCATCCTCGCGCCGACCCGCCTTGCGGCAGGCTGACGCGATCTGCTCCTTGACTTCGGCAAGATTAGACGAGATGCTCTCCATCGTTTCAGCCTTCGGTTACGGGGGTAATGGTTTCGATGGTCACCGGCTTGAGCGGGTTGTCGCGCATGTCGGTCTCCACCATGGCGATAGCGTCAACCACCTCGATGCCCGATTCGACGACGCCGAACACGGTGTACTCGCCGTTGAGGAAAGCGTTATCGGCCTGGTTGATGTAGAACTGGCTGCCCGACGAGGCTTTCTGCGGGTTGTTGTCCCTGGCCGCCGCGAGCGTGCCCTTTTTGTTGGGATGCTTGATCTCCGCCGGAACGCGGTAGTCGGGGCCGCCGGTGCCGTGCATCATGCGTTTCTCGTCGTGGCGGGAGAGCGGATCGCCGGTCTGGATCATGAACCCTTCGATGACCCGGTGGAAGCGGATGCCGTCGTAGTATCCCTCCTTGACGAGTTTGACGAAGTTGTCACGATGCTGAGGAGTGTCGTCATAGAGCGCGATGGCGATATCGCCCATGCTGGTCTTGATAGTGAATTTTTCTGGCATGATGATTCGGTTGAGTGACGAAAAATTGGTCAGATTTGAGGCGTCTGTACGCCAGCGCCAGCCAGACGCCAGAGCGTGCGACGGGCGACGCCAGCCGACGAAGAGCCAGGCCACGATTTGATCACCTGGTCGAGCAGCTTCACGGACTTGTCGTTCTGGCCAGCGGAAACGTAGCTCTCGGCGGCCTTGTTGAGATAGGCGGCTTTGAGCGACTCGTTTTCAGCGGTTTCCGAAGCCTTCTCATACTCCGAAGCGGCCTCGCCAAACGCCTTTTTGGCGACATGGCAGGCTGCGGCTCCGGCAAAGGCCGAGGCCTGAAGATCCTTGTTGTCGCTGCTGAAGCTCTTGTAAAGCGAGAGTGCCTCGTCCGGCTTGCCACTGTTCAGCATGATGTAGGCCAGGTAGAGGCTGGCCGTTTTTCCGCTCGGCGTGTTGCCCCAGCTCTTGGCGATGCCGTTCAGCCCCTTGATCGACCCCTCGCCATTGATCGCCTTGTTGAGGTCGCCCATTTCGATCCACGGAGTGATTTTTGCGAGGGCGAGCGAAGCCTGGGCTTCGTCTACTTTGCTTTTCTGCATCCAGAAAAGCGTGCCGCCCGCCGCGAGGCAGATGATGATGACAAGCGCGGTGAGCTGCTTTTTATACTTTATGGAGATTTCAAGCATTCGGTCGGAGAAGGTCGCTTCCGGAAGCGCTTTCTGGGGTTGCGTGGTGTTCATATGGTTCGTGCTGTCGTTTCGTGAATGAGTTCGTCTGAATCGTTCCGCGTCACTGCTGGCGGGGTCAGCCTGAGGCTCAACCTACGCAAGTTCGCATGAATTTCAAAATCGGCGCAGCGCTTCCGTTACGCCAGACCGAACAGCGTTACAGCATTGCGCACGAGCGCTTCAGCGACTGCTTCGAACGGCTCGGGGCGATGGTCGGCGATCTTGCGTACGGTGTGGACGACGAAGGCCGGTTCGTTGCGTTTGCCGCGCATCGGCACCGGCGCGAGGTAGGGCGCGTCGGTTTCGGAGCAGAGATCGTCGAGCGCGACGGATGCCACCACTTCCGGCAGCGGCGACTTTTTGTAGGTGATGGTGCCGGGAATCGAAATCTTCAGGCCAAGCGCGATGCAGCGGCGGGCCATGTCGAGGTCGCCGGAAAAGCAGTGCATCGCCCCGCGCAGCACGGAGGAGCGCTCCTCCGAGAGGATGCGGAGCATGTCGGGCCAGGCGTCGCGGCAGTGGATCACCACCGGCAGATCGAGCGCGATTGCCATGCGCAGCATCTCGCGGAACGCCGCCTCCTGATGCACCGCTTCATGATCGGGCCAGTGGTAGTCGAGGCCGATCTCGCCGATGCCCACCACCTTTGCCGAACGCGCCTGCGTCGCCAGCTCGGCGAGCAGCTCCGGCGACACCGGCGACTTCACGTCGTGCGGATGGAGGCCGACATTTGAATAGATAAAGTCATATCGGGCGGCAAGATCGATCGATCGCCGGTTGGTCTCGACGCCCGTGCCGGGGTCGATCACGTACCGCACGCCCGCAGCCTTGAGATCGTCGATCACGCGGTCGCGGTCAAGGTCGAACTCGGGAAAGGAGAGATGGCTGTGAATGTCGGCGAAGGTCGTCACGCTCATGTTTTGCCGAAAATCTTGTCGTGAAACAGCACGAGCATGACAGCGCCGATGGTGATGCAGGAGTCGGCGACGTTGAACACCGGCCAGAGATCGAGCGGGATGCCAAAGAGTACGCCGTGGTAGAGGTCGAAATAGATGAAGTCCACCACGTGTCCAAGCATGACGCGGTCGAGCAGGTTACCCACGCCGCCGCCGAGGATGAGCGCGAAGGCTGTGAGGAAAAGGGGAGTCCGGTTGTTCGATTTCACGACATACCAGACGACGCCCGCCGAGATGGCGAGGGTCAGCAGAAGCAGTCCCGCAGGCGGCAGGAAGCGCATGCTGAAGGCGATGCCGAGATTTTCAGCGTAGGTCAGCTTGAGCCACTCCGGCGCGATGACGACAGTCGTGTTGCCATCGCGCAGGTAGTGAATGGCGAGGAGCTTGGTCACCCGGTCAAGCAGGGCGGCCGCCACCGCGATCAGATAAAAGAGGGCCATGAAAGGTGTTGTCAGAAAGTCAAAGTTGTCCGGCGGAATGTAACGCCCGTCAGGCCGCTTTCAAACCGCAGCATCAGGCTCCGCACTGTTCGATTGCGTCGAGCACGGTTTGCCGGACGAGATCGACAGGCATTTTCTCTCCCGTCCAGATCGAGAAGGCACGGGCGCCCTGGGCGATGAGCATCTCGATGCCCGGCACGATGGTCGCTCCGGCGGCGCGAGCGTCAGCGAGCAGCGGCGTTTCGAGCGGATTGTAGACCATGTCGTAGACGATCTGGCCGCTATGCAGCAATCCGTGCCCGGTCGGCAGGATGTTGTGGCCGTGCTCGACCCTCCCGGCGGTGCCGACCGGCGTGGCGTTGACGATCACGCGACAGTCGCGGATGTTCTTGCTGCACGAAGGCTGGTCGATCTCCCTTCCTGAACAGATGGTGACAATATCGCGGTACTTATACTCTTCGAGCATATCCTCGGCCTTCTGTCTGTCTCTCACCTCGAGCAGTATCGAAGACGGGCTGAAGTGGCGTCTGAAGGATTCGACCGCGGCCAGCGCCGCGCCTCCGTTGCCGAAAATGCAGACCGGTTTGTTGCGAATCGACTCCGCCATCGGAAGCAGCGGGGCGGCGAACCCGTCGATGTCGGTGTTGTAACCGACGAGGCGTCCGTTGTCGTTGACGATGGCGTTGACCGCGCCGATGGAGAGCGCTTCAGGCGAGAGTTCGTCAAGGAACGGTACGACGGTTTTCTTGTACGGAATGGTTACGCTGAAACCCGCAATGCCGAGCGCACGGCTTCCTCTGAGCGCATCACCGATCATTTCGGGCGACGGGATGTTGAAGATCGTATAGGCGCAGGGAAGGTCTAGCGCCTCGAAAGCGGTGTTGTGAATCAGGGGCGACCAGGAGTAATCGACATGCCTGCCGATAAGCCCGAAAATCTTTTTGGACCGGGAGTTTGACACGATGTTTGTTTCGCTTGTAGTTCAGGAGATTCCGAGCAGTCTGCGCACGGCATCCTGCTGATAGAGTTCGGGGAAGGTGCTCTGGAAAAGCTGCTTTTTGTCGGGATCGATCTTGAATGCCTTGCTGAGCGCCTTGAGGGTGCTCTGGTTGTCGCCCATCGCGAAATAGGTCGCGGCGATCTCGAAATGCGCCTCCGCCGACAGCGGCTGAAGCGATATCGACTCTTCGAGCGCGTGGATCGACTCGTCCATCGCTCCGGCTTCGCGCAGCACCATGGCGTAGTCGAGCCATATCTGCGGGCTGTCCGGCTCCATCGGGATGATCTTTTCGTAGGTCAGGAGCGACTGGTCGAGATGGCCGAGGTTGTACTCAATCTCCGCCTTGAGCAGCAGGAACTCGATGCACTCCGGCATCTCCACGAGCGCGTGACCGATAGCCGCGAGCGAGGCGTCATAGTGCTCGATGGCCTCGAAGCAGCAGGCGAGCGCGAACCAGGCGTCGGCGAACTCCGGATTCAGCTCGATGCACCGTTCGTAGCACGAGATAGCCTCGGGATACTGTTCCAGCTCCTCCTTGGCTATGCCGAGATTGTAGAGTGCGTTGATGTCGTCCGGCTCGATTTCGAGGGTTTTCGAGTAGCTTTCGGCAGCCTCCTCTATCCTTCCGGTGATGGCCAGCACGTTGGCGCGGTTGTACCACGCCGAGCTGAAATCGTCCGCGATGACGAGCGCCATGTCGTAGGCTTCGAGCGCCTCCTGATAGCGTTTGAGCTTGCTCAAAACAAGCCCTTTGTTGTACCAGGCGTTGATATTGTACGGATCGAGATCGATCGACTTGTCGTACGCGACGAGGCTTTCATCGAGCTTGCCGAGAATGTCCTGCGAATAGGCCAGTTCGTACCACGCCTCACCGTATTCAGGATCGAGTTCCAGCGTCCGGTTGAAATGCTTTTCAGACTCCTCGAAACGTTCGAGCCGCTGCAGAATCAGGCCGTGATAGAAACAGGTATCCTTTTCTATGGAAGAGTCGGGGACGATCTCCTCGATCTCTTCGAGCGCCTCTTCGAGCCTGCCGGTGTTGAACCAGGCAAGGGCGAGATTGAGGGTCATCTCATTGTCTGCAGGGCTGAGCAGAACGGCGCGCTGAAACGCTTCGAGCGCCTCCTCGAAAAGTCCGTTCAGGGTCAGGCTGTTGCCGAGGTGAAACCAGGTCTCCGCGTTGAAGGGAGCGATCTCTTCGAGCCTGCGAGCCGCGACGAGCGACTTCTCGTGAAGTCCATCCTCGTTGAGCTGGGCGATAAGATCGAGAAGTTCTTCGGGATCGTGGATAGAATCGGGGTCAGCCGTCCCTTCGGGCCTGTTCGGGAAGAAACCAGCCGACTGGTTCTGGTAGTTGTCATCAAAAAAATCAAGCAAACTCATACACTCCGGTTCGTGCAAATTTCACGATCATTAGAACATCATCAATATAGCAGAATTTTTCAAAAAAAGCGTTCCGCCGGGCCGTTCTTTAAGGCTTCGGAGGCTTCGCTGCCGTGGAAGTAGCGGTAAATGCTTTCGGCGGTTTTACTTCCGGCGACGACGGAGAGTTCGTCGAGAGAGGCTTTCGAGACGCTTTCCACCGATCCGAAGTGCTTCAGCAGCTTCTCGGCGCTCTTCTCGCCCACGCCCGAGATGCCGGTCAGCTCCGTGCGGATCGTCCTGTCGCTCCTCAGTTTGCGGTGATAGGTGATGGCGAAGCGGTGCGCCTCGTCGCGGAGCTGCTGGAGCAGCTTGAGCGCGGGCGAGGTTTTGGGCAGATTGTAGGGGTCGCGCTCGTTCGGCACGAAAATCTCTTCGAGGCGCTTGGCGAGGCCCGCGACGGGAAGGTCGAGGCCAAGCTCCCGCAACGCCTGCCAGGCGACGTTCACCTGCCCCTTGCCGCCGTCGATGAGCACCAGATCGGGCATCGGCAGCTCCTCCGTGAGCGAACCGCTGTAGCGGCGCGTGACCGCTTCGCGCATGGCCGCGTAGTCGTCCGACCCCTCGAAGCTTTTGAGTTTGAACTTGCGGTAGTCCGACTTTTTCGGCTTGCCCGAGACGAAGGTGACCATCGAGCTGACGTAATCGGTACCCTGGAAATGCGAGTTGTCGAAGCACTCGATCCGCTCGGGCAGCCGCTCCAGATGCAGCACCTGTTTGAGCGATTCGAGCGCGGGCGACTTCCGGGCGATTTCGCCCCGCAGCTTTTTCTGCACCATGAACTCGTGCAGATGGTGCTCGGCGTTTTCGAGGCACATCTCGATGAGCCGGGCCTTCTCGCCGATGCGCGGCACCGCGAAGCGCACCTGCCGCTTTTCGCTCTGGCGCGAAGCGAGGAGTTGGCGGAGCGCCTCGGCCTCCTCCTCCGGCAGCTCCGCCTGAAGCATGATCTCCGGCGGAATCAGGTCGGGGGTTTCGAGGTAGTAGTGCTCCATGAAGGAGGCGAGCAGGTTCGGCAGGGGCGTGCTGCCGGTGTTGCTGAGATAGGTGTGGCGCGAGCCGATCAGCTTTCCCTCGCGGATGCGGAACACCACGCCGCACGCATCGTCCTCGCCCGCCGCCACGGCGAAGACATCGCGGTCAACCGCTTCGGCGCTCACCACCTTCTGCCGCTCCGCGTAGCGCTTCAGCCCCTCGATCTGCGCCTTGAGGGCGGCGGCCTCCTCGAACTTCAGCTCCGTCGCTTTTCGCTGCATCTCGACGCTGAGGTCGCGCACGAGCGCCGAGGTTTTGCCCTTGAGCAGCGTGACGATCTCGCGGATCATCGCGTCGTACTCCTCCTCCGGCTGCAACCCCTCGCACGGCCCTTTGCACTTGTGGATGTGGTAGTCGAGGCAGAGCTTGTACTTTTTCCTCGCGACAGCCTCTTCGGTGAGCCGGTGCTTGCAGCTCCGGACGGGAAAGATCGAGCCGATCAGGTCGAGGATGAGCCGGAGCTGGGAGGCTTCGGTGTAGGGGCCGAAGTAGAGCGAACCGTCGCGACGCACCTGGCGGGTGAGGAAGATGCGCGGAAAGCGCTCGCTGGTGATCACCAGCCACGGGTAGCTCTTGTCATCCTTGAGGCTGACGTTGTAGCGCGGCTTCAGCTCCTTGATGAGGTTGTTTTCGAGGATCAGCGCCTCGACCTCCGAGGAGGTGATGATGACGTCGAGCGCGGCGATGTGGCTTACGAGCACGGCGGTTTTGCCCGACTGCCTCGACTGGCTGTTGAAGTAGGAGCGCACCCGGTTGCGCAGATTCCGCGCCTTGCCGACGTAAATCACCGTGCCCGCCTCGTTGCTGAAGCGGTACACGCCGGGCGAGGTCGGCAGCGTGGCGAGTGTTTCGGCAAGAGCGGCGTTGGCTGGCAGTTGCTTGGCGTTCATGGGAGTTTTTCGATAAAGGACAGCAGGGACTCAAAAGACACCAAAGACAAATAAAACATTTCTGTCCTTATTGTCCCTGCTGTCCTTTGAGTCCTTTTTCTCCAAACACAAAGAGGCGCCATCTTGCGAGGCGCCTCTCTTGCGGTGAACTGTCCGGTTACCGATCAGTCTTCGGAGTCGTATTCACCTTTGAGGGCGAAAACGCCGAAGGTGATCAGACTGAACGAAATGATCGG
>JAAXWU010000026.1 GCA_013334855.1 Chlorobaculum sp.
CTCGACGAATCGGGCCTCAACCTCATCTCGGCCAAAGGCTTGAGGGACGCCGCAGAGAAGGTGCATAAAGCGCTCGCCACGGCATAAATCACCGGACGATCAGGAATCGAAAAAGCCCGCCTCCACAGCACATCGTGGAGGCGGGCTTTTCGCGTTTCCAGTCACTTTCGCCTTGTGGCGAGCACCGTCACGAACGGACATAAAAAAAGCAGGGCGAAAGGATCAACCAGCCTTTCGCCCTGCCATTTCAGCAACAACCCGTCTCTCTCCGCGATTCATCACAACTCTCCTCGTCATCCTCACGCATCGTAATCAACCATACCATAACAACGCGAAGAAGAGCCGGAACGTTGCTGTTACTCAACACACAAAGAACAACACTTAACTCTCTCACTCATCATCATCATCATCATCAAACACAACAATCAACCATCTTGTTCAACTCATCCCTTTCAATCAGTAAGACGATGCCGACTCTTCTTCCTTGCGCACATTTTTATTTTTTTTGAAAAAAATTTTTCCCAGCCAAAACCGGAGACCGCTCACTCGAAGCGCAGCGCCTCGACCGGCTTGAGCATCGCGGCTTTCCGGGCGGGCCAGAGGCCGAAAAAGAGGCCGATCAGTACCGAGAAGCCGGAGGCGAGCAGCACCGAGAACATCGAGGTCTTCACCGCCCATCCGGCGAAGGTCGAGAGCATCATGGAGACACCGACGCCAACCACGATGCCGATGAGGCCGCCCGAGAGCGTCATGCCGACCGATTCGATCAGGAACTGAAGCATGATGTCCCCCTTCCGCGCACCGATGGCTTTGCGCAGGCCGATCTCCCGCGTGCGCTCGGTCACCGAGACCAGCATGATGTTCATGATGCCGATACCGCCCACCACAAGCGAGATGGCCGCGATGGAACCGAGCAGCATGCTCATGGTTTGGGTCGTCGAGCTGAGCATCTGCTGGAACTCGGTCATGTCGCGAATGTTGAACGAATCGTCGTCATCCGGCTGAATCTTGTGGCGCTTGCGGATGAGCGCGTCGATGGCCTGCTTGGCTGGTTCGATGTTTGCGGCGCTCGACACCTCGACGAAGATGTTGTCGTAATACTCCTTGCCAAGCACGCGGTACATGGCGGTCGTCACTGGAATCAGCGCCACGTCGTCCTGATCGCGATGCCCGGCGAACCCTTTGGGCGGCGCCACGCCGATGATCGTGAAGTTGATGCGGTTGATCTTGATCGTCTTGCCCACCGGATCCTCGTTGCCGAACAGCTCGGAGACCACGGTCGTGCCGACAATGGCCACCTTCCGGCGCGACTGAATCTCCTCACGGGTGAACCATCGCCCGATGGCGGGGGTCGCGTCACGCATCCTGGCGTAATCGTAGTCAACCCCCTCGACGCTGCTGTTGGTGTTTTTATCGAACCAGACCATCTGCGCCGCGCCGGTCACGTCGCCGGAGACGTAACTGACCAGCGGCTTGAGCTCCGCGATGGCCGCGGCGTCCTGCGCGGTGAAGCGGGTGAAGGTGCCGCTCCCCTGCGCCGCGCCGCCAATCCGCGCCGATCCGCCACGGATGGAGAGCAGGTTCGAACCCATCGATTTGAGCCGCGCCTCCATCGAGGCCTTCGCCCCCGCGCCAAGCGCCATCATGGCGATGACCGAGGCGACGCCTACGAGGATGCCGAGCACCGAGAGGAGCGTCCTGATCTTGTTGGAGGTGATCGAGCGGAACGCCTGCTTCATGAAACCGAGCATCCGTGATGGATTGAAAAGCGGCTGGTGCGCGATCTGCATCCCGTCCGGTTTCGCGCCGGGCCGGAACTCCATCCCCTCCTTCTTGCGGTCTTCGATGATCTTGCCGTCCTTCATGGTGATCACCCGCCCGGCGTAGTCGGCGATGTCGTGCTCGTGCGTCACCATGATGATCGTCTTGCCCTGCCGGTGGAGTTCGGTGAGAATGCGCATGATTTCGTGCGAATTCTTCGTGTCGAGATTGCCGGTCGGCTCGTCGGCGAAGATGATCATCGGGTCACGGATGAGCGCCCTGGCGATGGCCACGCGCTGCTGCTCGCCGCCGGACATCTGGTTCGGGCGATGACCAGCCCGGTGGCCGAGGCCGACCATGTCGAGTCGCTTCAGCGCGTCCGCGCGGAAATCGCCCTGCTCGTCGCTGTAGATGCAGGGCAGCATCACGTTGTCGATGGTGCTCATGCGCCCGAGCAGGTGGAACTGCTGGAAGACGAACCCTGCGACGTTGTTGCGCAGCGTCGCCAGCTCGTCGTCGTTGAGCTTGCCGACCTCCTTGCCCATGAGGCAATACGCGCCGCTGTCGGGCACGTCGAGCAGGCCGAGAATGTGCATGAGCGTGGACTTGCCCGACCCGGAGGCCCCCATGATCGCCACGAACTCCCCCTGTTCGATCCTCAGACTCACGCCGTCGAGGGCGCGTACCGGACTCTCGCCGATGGTGTAGGTGCGGCTGATGTCAACGACCTCGATCATTGGCCTCTCTTCTGCTTGTCGCGAGGCGGAGAGGGGAGGAATGGATTGCTGCCTCCGTTGTTGTCCTTCGGCAGAACGAACGCCTTGTCCCGCACGACGACCACATCCGAAGCCAACAGGCCGCTCTCGATCTCGACGTTGCTCTCATCCTGCAAGCCGAGCCGCACCGGTACGCGACGGACAGAGTCGGGAGCTGCCGCCCGCATCAGCACAAACGACCGGCCGTTCTGCCCCTTGACGGCAGCAACCGGCAGCGTGAGCACGTTCTCCTTTTCGTTGACGATGATGTCGATATTGGCGCTCATCCCCGACCGGAACACCTCGGGCACCTTCACGGGCACGATGTCCACGCGGTAGATGTTGACGTTGCTGACCAGCGTGGACTCATAATAGATATGATCCACCACCCCCTCGACCCGGATGCCGGGATAGGCGTCGAGGCTGATCACCGCTTTCTGGCCGGTCTTCACGTTGCCGATGTCGGTCTCGTCCACGTCGGCCCGGACGATGAGCCGGTCGGAGAGCACGAGAACGGGGTCACTCGTGGTGACGGTCTGGCCGGGATTGAGGCTGCTGACGATCACCTGCCCGTTGATTGGCGAAATCAGCGCGGTCTGGTTGTAGACCTTGTTCCAGTAGTCGATCTCGCCCTGCCCCTTCAGCGTGGCCGCATCGAGCAGCGCCGCACGTTCGGTGGAACTGACCAGCGCGAGCACCTGCCCTTTCCTGACAAAATCCCCCTCCTTGACCAGAATCTTGTCGATCCTGCCACCGACGGGCGACTTGATTTCGAGCCGGTTCTGCGGCTTGATGGTCGCCGTGGTCGAGATCATCTGGCGGATAGCGCCGATGACGGGGCGATACTCGCGGTACGTGACCTTCGACTTGCCATCGAGCGTCGACCGGAAAAAGAAAAATCCGGCGATGAGCGCGACGGCGGCAATCGCTGCTCCCCAGATCAGTTGCGGTTTACCGGGTTTCAAGAGTCCCTCCTTTTGCCTGAACCCAGGCCGCCTCGGCGAAGAGGAGATTGGACTGGGCGTTGAGATATGATTTTTTCGCGCTGACAAGATTGTCCTCGATGATCGTCCACTCGTTGAAGGAGACCAGCCCCGCGGAGTACTGCGCATCGGCGATCCGCGCCCGTTCGGAGGCGGCAGCGAGATACTTCTTCTGGACATCGACATATTCCGAAGCATCGACAAAGCTCTTCCACGCCTGTTCGACGCTCCGCATAAGCGACAGATAAAGGCTCTCCTCGTCGGCGTTCAACTGGTTGACCACCGCCCGCGCCTTTGCGACGCCCGCCTTGCCCGAGCCGCCCGCGTAGATCGGCACGGAGAGATTGACGCCCGTCTGCCAGTCGATGCGGTCGGGCGGAATCTGCCTGAAGGCACTGTTGCCGAAACCTGTGCTCAGCGAGACCGACGGCATGAAGGCGCTGCGGGCCGCCTGCAAGCTGTATCCAGCGGCATCTTTCTGCGCGGTGAGATTGAGGTAGGTCGGATTGTCGCGGACGATAACGTCGAAGTCGGGCAACTGTCGGCTCAGCTCGCTTGCCGTGAACTGGCCGGTGACGCGGAGTGCGCCGAACGACGTGCGCCCAAGCTGGGTGCCGAGCACCACCTGCGAGAGTTCGAGGCCGCGCCTGGACTGCGACACCTCGAACTCCGCCTCGGCAAGATCGGCCTGCGCCTTGCTGAGCGAGCCGATATGCTCCGTCCCCGATTGGTAGAGCAGCCCGATGAGCCGGAGATTCTGCCGCCGCTTGACGGTGATCTCGTCAGCAAGTGCCACCTGCTTCTGCGCGGTCAGGAGTTGCACGAACGCCGTGCGCAGGGCGTAGCGGGTCGAGACCGAAACCTCGCTCTCGTTGTACTGCGACGCCTTCACCGTCTCTTTGGCGGACTTGACCTGGCTGGAGGTTTTCGCGCCGTCGAAGAGTAACTGGCTCGCGTTGACGCCGTACGACCACGCGCCGTTCGCTGAAGCGGCGCTCGATCCCGAACGCTCGCCGCCCGCCGTCGCGCTCACGGTTGGCAACAGGCCGCCCTTGACTATATCGCGCTGCGCCTCGGACTGGCGCACCTTTTCCGCCGCCGAGCGAAGATCGGGATGATGGCCGGAGGCTTCGGCGAGGCACTGCGCCCAGTCGAGCGTCTCGACCGCAAGCGCGGACGCACCCGGCAGGCAGGCAAAACAGAGCGCCGCGACAAGCACGCGAGCTGAGCGAAATCGTCTCATGATCCTGATATGATGAAAAATATGTTGACATAACCACCCCGTTCGACGCCGTAACCACTTGTTTCCTGCGCTCATGCGAAAATTCCCGATGCCTGGCTCAACGGGTTGAAACCGGAAGCCGCATGGCGCTTTACTGAAATATCGTATCTTCACACCAAACCTGAAACCGCGACCCATGCTCGAAGCAAGAAATCTCTCACTTTCGGCAGGCACCAAGGTGCTCCTGCGCGACACCTCCTTCAGAATCGGCGACAAGGATCGCGCCTCGCTGGTCGGCCTGAACGGCACCGGCAAGACCACGCTCCTCCGGCTCATCAGCGGCCAGCTCAAAGAGGACGGCCCTCTGAGCGACGGGCAGATCATGAAATCCTCGACGACCACCATCGGCTACCTGCCGCAGGAAATTTCGTTCGAAGGCGACCTCGAAAAAAGCGCCCTGCAATATGCGCTCGAAGCAAACAAAACGCTGCACGAGCTTTCTGAAAAAATCACGCAGATGGAGCACGAGCTTTCGCTGCCCGATCAGGATCACGCGAGCGACGAGTACCACAAGCTGATCGAGCGCTTCAGCGACGCGGCCCACGACTTCGAGCGGCTCGGCGGCTACCGGATGCAGTCGGACGCCGAGAAGATTCTCTCGGGCCTCGGCTTCAGCGGCGCAGACTTCCACAAGAAGGTGAAGGAGTTCTCCGGCGGATGGCAGATGCGCCTGCACATCGCCCGCCTGCTCTTGCAAAATCCAACGCTCTTGCTGCTTGACGAGCCGACCAACCACCTCGACATCGACTCGCTCCGCTGGCTCGAACAGTATCTGCTGAATTACGAACACAGCTACCTCATCGTCTCGCACGACCGCTTCTTCCTCGACAAGCTCACCACCAAAACGCTCGAAATCGCCTTCCAGGAGATCACCGAGTACAAGGGCAACTACAGCTATTATGAAACGGAGAAGGCCGAGCGCTACACGCTTATGATGTCGCGCTACGAAAACGACATGAAAAAGGTGGCCGACCTGAAAGCGTTCGTGGATCGCTTCCGCTACAAGGCGACCAAGGCGCGTCAGGCGCAGAGCCGCTTGCGCCAGATGCAGAAGCTCGAAGAGGGTTTACAGGCGCCCGAGGAGGATCTGTCGCAAATCTCCTTCTCCTTCCCCAAGGCGAGACCGTCAGGCCGCGAAGTGCTCCGTCTGTATGGCGTCTCCAAGTCGTTCAAGCTGCCGGACGGTTCGATCAAAAACGTGCTCAAGGACATCGATCTGGAGATCATGCGCGGCGACCGCATCGCCATCGTCGGCTCGAACGGTGCGGGCAAGACGACGTTTTGCCGGATTCTGGCCGACGAGATCGATTTTGCAGGCAAGCGCGAGACCGGCCACCACGTCAGCATGAACTACTTCGCGCAGCACCAGACCGACAACCTTTCGCCCGAAAAGAGCGTCCTGCAGGAGATGTTGGACGCCGCCCCGACCTCCGAGGCGCAGCGCCGGGTGCGCGACATTCTGGGATGCTTCCTCTTCAGCGGCGACGCAGTCGAGAAGAAAACCGGCGTGCTCTCCGGCGGCGAGAAATCGAGGGTTGCGCTCGCCAAGATTCTGCTTCAGGCCTCAAACCTGCTCATCATGGACGAGCCGACCAACCACCTCGACATGCGCTCCAAGGAGATGCTGATCGACTCGCTCGAAAACTACGACGGCACGCTCCTCATCGTCAGCCACGACCGCTATTTTCTGGATAGCCTCGTCAACAAGGTGTTCGAAATCAAAAACGGTGGAGTGCAAGTCTACCTCGGCACCTACGCCGAATACCTCGAAAAAGCCGAAAAAGCGTGGGAGGAGGAGAAGAAACAGCAAGCCCAGGCCGCCGCCAAACAGGAAGCCGACCGCAAAGCCGCCGCCGCAAAACCGGTGGCAAAAAAACCCGCCCCGCCCAAAGGCAACCGCAAGAAGATCGAAGCGATAGAAAAGGAGATCCAGCGGCTTGAGGAGTCAAAAAAACAGCACGAAGATATGATGGCCCTACCCTCATTCTACGAAAAACCCGCCGAAGAGACCCGCAAAGCCACCGCCGAATACGAAGAGGTATGCAAGGAGCTTGACGCGCTGTACGTCTGCTGGGAGGAAGAAGCGGGGTAATGGATAATGGATAATTGACAATGGATAATTAAAAAGGGCGGTTGCGATCCGCCCTTTTCGTCCATATAGTCCACGCCGTCCACTTCGTCCACTCACCAAGAGCAAGGAGAAATAATCACGCTTCAGCGATAGCGTTACGCCGATTGATAAATCCTGCGCCCAAAATGCCAATGCCCAAAAGCATAACACTTGATGGTTCAGGTACGGCGGACTCCGTTATGCTAAACGTACCCGTCCAGTATGGCAAACCAGAGTCGAAATCTTCGGCTATGGCAAGGCCATCGCTGTAAAAAGTTAGTGCGGCTGGAGCAAAATCTGGGATTGCATCATAATTCAACTTGAAGGATCCCGGATCAAAGGTATTTATATCAAAAAACGAGAAACTGCTCGCAATATCAACACTACCAATAGTGAGATTGAGGTTGCTGATTTCACCAGCGACCGTATCATCGGCCGTGAAGGTTCCCTGATAGGTTGTCGGCGTAAAAGGTATGCTCCAGTCGATCCAAAATGACAGCTCAGGCACAAAATCCTTGACGGTTACATCGATATTGTACGTTATGATCTTGGCATTGGCTGTACCAGACCAAAGAGATGCAAATAGCGCTGCAAACGAAAAAAAGACATGTTTTCGATTTTTCATCAGGAAACAACCTCCAGTGTTTTTACTAAGCAGTTAAAAATAAAAAACCTAAAAGCAAACCCGATGATGTAAACGCTCAGTCGCCATATAAAAAACTCTCGTACAAACCAAGTCATAATAACTTTGTATAAGAACTGCAAAGAAGAAACTCCGACGGTATATAGAGCTGAGCTATTTTACATGGAAATTGAACTTCAAAAAAAATGACATACTTACATAACAGAGTCCGCTTACTGTAAAAGTTATTAAAATCATCATAACTCTCAATAAATATCTTTAATAAACCGAACAAATACTTCTATCTTATAACCAAACAACCAAATAGCACACTATTAAAAACATGATAAAAATAAATAAAAAACCTCACCAAAAACAACGAAAAATAGACCTTATAGATTATGCATTAATTAACTATTGTTATAAACCAATTTCATATACAATAGCGCCCTGATGTTATACATATATATTCATATCGTCCTATAATAATGAGATATATCATATCCACTGAAAGATATTCCGGAGAAGATAAACGCTTCTTTTGCAAGTTTTTTCCAATACTTCTTTCACCTCCCCGCCAGCACCCGCAGCCCGGCTACACCAGCGATGATGAGGAAAATGCAGAACAGCCGTGCGAGATCACGCGATTCGTCGAAGAGCAGCATTCCGGCCACGGCCACGCCCGCCGCACCGATGCCTGTCCAGACGGCGTAGGCCGTGCCGACCGGCACGCTTTTCATGGCGATGGAGAGCAGCCAGAAGCTGACAAGCATCGCCGCGATGGTCAGCACCGACGGCACGGGCCTCGTGAAGCCTTCGGAATATTTCAACCCCACCGCCCAGGCGCATTCAAACAGCCCGGCCACAAACAGCATCACCCACTGCATAGTTCAGTTCCTCAAGAGAGGTTCAATTTTATCTTCTTCCCGAAAGAAGATTTTTTAACAAACCGATGATCAGAAAATGGGACGAATACGACGAATACGACGAATACGACAGAAAAAATCAGGACGATTCCACCCGAATTCCCTCGTCATTCCAATCGAACGCCTGTCGCCCCCACATTATCCATTATCAATTATCAATTATCAATTATCAATTAACCTTCACCCACCGCTTCTCGCGGTCGGAGTCGAGGCCGGCTTGCATGACTTTCTGAATGCACAGGCCGTCGCGGAAGCTGGCGGCGTCTTGCAGGACGACCGGGTCGCCGCTCTTCAGCGCTTTGACGATGCGGTGCGCGAGGAAGGCGAAGCCGACGGCGAAGATGCCGTGCACGGCAATTGGCGAGAGCTTGATTTTCTCCTGAAGCACCAGCTCGTCCCAGGGGAGAATCGGCTCGTGCTGCTTCCAGCGTGGGGCGTCGATGAGGCTGCGGCCTCCTTTGGCCTCGCTGTTGGCGATCTCCCAGAGGCGGCCCGCGCCGTCGAGCCGGATGGTTTTCAGGCTGCCGACCACTTCGAGCGAGAACCAGGTGTAGGAGCCAATCGTGGTGACGTGCATCAGCGACGACGCGCCCATCGCGACCGACGAGGGGCCGAACTTCATGAACATGGCAAAGCTGTCGTCCGAAGTGACCGGCAGACTCTTGCCCGGCGTCGAGGCGTCGGGGCGCTGCGGAATCGAGGTCGAGAGGTTGCAGCACACCTCCGAGATTTCGCCGACAAGAAAGCGGTTCAGGTCGATCAGGTGCGAGCCAATTGCCCTGAGCGCCCCGCCGCCTTTGGCCGCGTCGCTCCACCACGACCACGGCAGGTCGATCCGGTTGCGCGAGGCGAGGTTCACCACGGCGCGCACTTCGTACACCTTGCCGATCTCGCAACTGTCGATCATCTGTTTCATCGTTCTGACCGAGGGGTGGAAGCGCAACTGGTGGTCGATCAGGGCGAGGCCGGGAGATTTTGACGCAAGCGCGTTCATGCGCTCTGCCTCCTCGACAGTCAGCGCGAAGGGCTTTTCGCAAAGCACGCTGCACCCGCTTTCGAGCACGCCCGACACCATCGGCTCGTGCAGCCAGGGAGGCGTGGTGACGCATACCAGATCGAGCGGACACTCCCGAAGCATGTCGCGCCAGTCGGCGAATCCCGCCGGAATGCCGTACTTGTCCATGAACTTCTGCCGATGCCGTTCGGTCGGACTCGCGACCGCCGCCAACTCGACATCTTCCATCAGCGAAAAGGCCGGAGCCTGCGCCACCTGCGCCCATCCACTACCGATAAATCCTGTTCGTATATGTTTTTTCATCGTGCTGGTCATAAAAAAAGGGTGCCTGTGGACACCCTTTCATTGATCGAAATGTTATCGACGCATGTCAGTCAACCTTTTGAAGCTTAGCCTGACGGGCCTTTTCGATATACTCCTTCTGGATGTCGCGAGAGACGTTGTACGCCTTCGAGAGGCTGTCTGATCGCCAAAGATGCGCGTCGAACGCCATGCAGACATTGCGGAGGAATGGCACGCCGATCTCGGTGACCTTCACGCTCTTCTCGCCAAGTACGACGATGCCGTCGTTCTCCATGTCTTCGAGGCGGTAGCGGGCCACGTCAAGCTCCTCGGTGTAGAGCGCCGGATCTTCCCATGAGGTCTCCTGGCGACACATGAGGTTCAGGATGTGGCGGCGGAGCACCAGATCCTCATCCGAGAGCAGATGGCCGCGCATGATCGGGAAGCGCCCTTTGTTGACCTCCTCCATGTAGCGGTCGTCGGTGCGCTCGTTCTGCGCGAAAGCGTACCAGGTGTCGCTGATCGACGAAGCGCCGAGGGCGAGCATCATCTGGGTGGTGTTCTCGGTGTAACCCATGAAGTTACGATGCAGTGTGCCATTCTTCAATGCCTCGTAGAGCGCGTCGCCTTCGATGGCGAAGTGGTCCATGCCGACCTCGTGGTAGCCGATCGATTCGAGCATGGCGCGCCCCTTGTCGTACAGCTCCTGCTTGACGTCGCCCACCGGCAGGTCTTCGAGCTTGAAGCGGCGCTGTCCTTCGTAAAGGTGCGGGTTGTGGCCGTAACCGTAGAAGGCAAGACGGTCGGGACGAAGCTGCATCACCTTCTGGATGGTGTCGGTAACGGTGGCGAGCGTCTGCTTGGGCAGGCCGTAGACGAGGTCGAAGTTGATCGAGTTGAAGCCGATCTGGCGGGCCAGGTCGATCTTCTCCTTGACCAGCTCGAACGACTGGGGACGGTTGATCTCCTCCTGCACGGCAGGATCGAAGTCCTGGATGCCGAAGCTCAGGCGGCGGAAGCCAACGCTGTAGAGCGCTTCGAGGTGCTCCTTGGTGGTCGAGCGGGGATTGGTCTCGAAGCTGAAGATATAGTTGTCCATCCGGTTGACATCCTTGAAGAGGGTATCGACCAGGCGGATCAGATTTTCAGGGCTGAAGAAGGTCGGAGTGCCGCCGCCGATGTGCAGCTCCTTGACGTTGAGCTTGCCGGGGAAGACGTCGAGATACATCTGCCACTCCTTGATGAGGGCGTCGATATAGGGCTTCTCGAAGGAGTGATCGTTGGTGCGGTGGGCGTTGCAGCCGCAGAAGTAACAGTGGTTTTCGCAGAACGGGATGTGAATGTACATGCTGATGCCCGTGCTCTCGTTGCTCTCGTTAAAGCCCTTGACCATGGCGGCTTTCCACTCCTCCTGGCTCACGCCATCCTCGCTCCAGGAGGGAATGGTGGGATAACTGGTGTAACGCGGGCCGGGATTGCTGTACTTCAAGGCCAGCTTTGCGACGACATCTGTTGTCATTGTATTCTTCCTTGGCAAATGTTATTTTTTCAAACTTTGGGTGAAGATACAAAAACTCCGCAAATTTATAGCCTTCAAACTTCAAGGGCCTGAACATTCATCCGGCTCTCATACTCTTTTTTTTCATGACACCAGCAAACACTGAAGCGCAGAGGCCTCTGGTCGGCATCCTGATGGGTTCCGATTCCGATTTCGACATCATGAAGGAGGCCGCCGTCGTCCTCGACGAGTTCGGCATTCCGTTTGAAATTTCGGTCATCTCGGCGCACCGCACGCCGGGCGACCTCGAAGCGTACGCCTCCTCGGCGGAAGAGCGCGGCCTGAAGGCGATTGTGGCCGGAGCGGGCGGCGCGGCGCACCTGCCGGGCGTCACGGCGGCCATGACGGTGCTGCCGGTCATCGGCGTGCCGATCTACAGCAAGAAGCTCAGCGGCCAGGACTCGCTCTACGCCATCGTGCAGATGCCCGCCGGAATCCCCGTGGCGACCGTCGGCATCGACAACGCCCGCAACGCCGCGCTGCTCGCCGTGCAGATGCTCGCCCTTGGCGACGCCGGGCTCATGCAGAAGCTCAAGGAGTTCCGCGTGCGCCTTGCCGAAGCCTCGCGCCAGAAGACCGCGAAAATCCGGGAAAAGCTCCATGCCATCGGCTGAGTTCTGGATCGAACGCCTCGGCCTCGAACGTCACCCCGAAGGGGGCTGGTACCGCGAAACCTACCGCAGCGAAGGCGCGTACGGTTTCGGCGACAGCAGCCCCTTCGGCTCGCCGCGCTCCTACGCCACCTCGATCTACTATCTGCTCGAATCGGGCGACCGCTCGCGCCTGCACCGCATCCACTCGGACGAGCAGTGGTACTTCCACGCAGGATCACCGCTCGACGTGCACGGCTTTCCCGAAGCCGGCGAGCCGTCGCTCTTCACTCTCGGCCTCGATCCGACGAATGGTGAGACGCCGCACTCGTGGGTTCCGGCGGGAAGCTGGTTCGGCGCGTGCCTTTCGAAGCCATCCGACGAGCCGGACGCCTACGCGCTCGTGAGCTGCGTCGTCGCGCCCGGCTTCGATTTCCGCGACTTCACCTTCGCCGACCGCGAAGAGCTGATCGCGAAATTTCCCGCCCACGCCCGGATCATCGAAAAACTGAGCTGAAAAACACTCGTAGCCTGACTGACTCGCAGGAAATAAGCACCTTATTGACCCGGATTGCACCCAAAACTATCGTCATTGCGATCCCGACTTGTCGGGAGAAGCAATCCATACGAGAATTCAGCACAATGGATTGCCGCGCCTCTTCGCAGCTTTCCATGAACATGCGTTGTTTTGCCAGTATTTCACTATATCGGTAACGCATGTAATGTGATGAAAGCTGGCAACAAAAGATTGGGCTGAAGCCTCGGGATTTTTCTGACTGGCTCTCCCCGGCTTGAAAGCCGGGGCAATGTGAATGTAAGAGAGCTGCATGTCCGACGGGCTAAAGCCCGCCTGAGTACAATTGGATTGCAACGTCCATGAGCAAGCTGCTTATGCTCCTAAGCAATTGCCCCGGACTTCAGTCCGGGGTTGAAGAAATAGAAAAATCAGGGCTTTAGCCCAATTTCTTTTTCAATGTTGTTTCCGCTTTTTCCCTGAGCAGATACATTTTGTTCAAGGTACGTGTGCGGTATCGAGCCGGATACGGGTGACTCGCAATGACGAGAACGTTTTACTGGTATTTCACATTGCCGAAATCGAAATCGTTTTGCTATTTCCGCCCGAAACATAGACTCCGTCATCGCGAGTCCAGACAAGTCGGGACGTGGCGATCCATTTCCATCGAGCGCAGTGTTCAAGGTTCGTGTGCGGTATCGGGCCGGATACGGGAGGCTCGCAATGACGATAGAAAATATGCTATTATAAAGTTTGACAGCCTGCTCGCTCTGCAAACCTTCTGCAACGAGATAGTGATATTAAGCTTGTTTTTCTTACCTTCCAGAGTTTGCACATGATGAGGGCATCTTTACCGTAACCTGACGGCTATATGGATGTTCGCGCTTAGGATTTGTGAAATGAACGTGAGAATCTGAACGAGATGAAAAAAAAGGTCGTGATTGTCGGTGGCGGTTTTACCGGTCTGAACACCGCGAGAATCCTCAGCAACAGAAAAGATGTCGAGGTGACGCTTATCGACAGGAAGAACTATCATCTTTTCCAGCCGCTGCTCTACCAGGTCGCCATGTCCGCGCTTGGCGAGGGAGACATTGCCACGCCGCTTCGCAATATGCTGGCCGGATATGACAATGTCTCGGTCTTCAAGGGAGTCGTCACCAACGTCGATCTTAACGCCCGAAAGGTGATCACCGATTTCGGTGATGTCGAGTATGACTATCTCGTGCTCGCC
Source organism: Chlorobaculum sp. (assembly GCA_013334855.1). Classification (GTDB taxonomy): domain Bacteria; phylum Bacteroidota; class Chlorobiia; order Chlorobiales; family Chlorobiaceae; genus Chlorobaculum. The sequence goes on from JAAXWU010000026.1 coordinate 13,630, forward strand.
TGCGGGGCGCAGCACCACTACTTCGGCAATAACGGCTGGGAGGAGTTCGCCCCCGGCCTGAAAAACCTCGCACAGGCGACCGAAATTCGCCGCCGCGTGATGGAGGCGTACGAAGCCGCCGAGCGCACCAACGATCCGAAAGAGCGCAAAAAGCAGCTCACCTTCGTCATCGTGGGCGGCGGGCCGACCGGCGTGGAGCTTGCCGGTTCGATTGGCGAGATGAGTCGCTTCACCCTGTCGAAATTCTATCGCCACATCGACCCCAAGCTGACCCGCATCTTCATCCTTGAAGCCGCTGACCGCATACTCGGCACCTTCGCGCCCGAGTTGTCGAGCAAGGCGACCCGCGAGCTCGAAAAGCTTGGCGTGCAGGTCTGGACATCGAGCCTCGTCAGCAATGTCGATGCCGACGGCGTGCAGATCGGGCGTGAGCGCATCGAAGCCGCCACGGTGCTCTGGGCGGCGGGCGTCAAAGCGTCGGAAATCGGCGCGAGTATGGGGGTCGAGACCGACCGCAGCGGGCGCATCATGGTCGAGCAGGACTTGAGCCTGCCCGGTCATCCCGAGGTGTTCGTCGGCGGCGACCAGGCCTGTTTCACCCTCGAAAACGGCACGACCCTGCCGGGCATGGCTCCGGCGGCGATGCAGGAGGGGAACGCCATCGGGCGGTCGATTCTCGACGACTTGAAGGGAAAACCCCGCAAGCCGTTTAAATATCACAACAAAGGGCAGATGGCCACCATAGGCCGCAACCGGGCGATTGTCGAGTTCGGCAATCTGAAGTTCGACGGCGCGCTCGCCTGGTTCACCTGGCTGCTCGTGCATATTTATTACCTTTCGACCTTCAAGCACCGCGTCTTCGTGCTGATGCAGTGGGGCTGGTCCTACTTCACCTTCGGCCACGGCGCGAGGCTGATTGTCAACAAGGACTGGCGCTTCTATTCGGAGCAAAAAACAGCGCCTTGCGATGACCGGAAATCCTGAGGACGGATCGGACAGCAGCGTGAGCGAGCCAAAAAAACGGCGCTTGCCGATCATGATGGCGCTCGACGCGCTTCTTTCCGTGACTTTTCTGGTGCTCGCCGCGTATATTGGATTCTATGCTTCGAGGATGAGCGGAAGCGACAGCCGCGACCTGTTCTGGTTCTCAATCCTTCTTGGCGCTTACGGCATCTGGCGAGCGATCCGCAGCGTGATCCGCCACCGCAGACGGGAAGAGGACGAAGACACGGCCTGTCATTCTGAATGAAGCGTAGCGCAATGAAGAATCCAGATTGATTTTGTAAAACATTACAGAATAATCGCTTATCCTGAATCTTTGAAAACTGGATTCTTCTCCCGACGAGTCGGAATCAAAATGACAACTGAATTCAGACTCGAATTTTCATTGATCGAGTGACTTTTGAGACAGTCTCCAACTTATGACTTATGAACCAATAATGACGATGAAGACTCCTGAAATAAATCTCGCGACGGAACAGCAGCTCTTCTTCCATAACTATGCAAGGCTGCCCCTCGACATCGCCAGCGGCAAGGGATCGTTCCTCTACACTGCCAGCGGCGAGCGCTATCTCGACATGATCGCCGGAATCGGCGTCAACGCCATCGGTTACGGCGACGAGCGCCTTCAGCACGCCATCACCGAACAGGCGGCAAAATACATCCACGTCTCGAACCTCTTCATGCAGAAGCCGCAGTTCGATCTGGCCGCAAAGCTGCTCGAAATTTCGGGGCTATCTAAGGTCTTCTTCTGCAACAGCGGCACCGAGGCCATCGAGGCGGCCATCAAGCTGGCGAGACGCTTCGCGGCGCGTGACGGCGACACCACCAAAACGCAGGTACTCTCGCTGACCAACTGCTTCCACGGCAGAACTTACGGCGCACTTTCGCTGACCGCCAAGCCGAAGTATGTCGGCGGCTTCGAGCCGCTCGTGCCCGAAACCGGCATGATCGATTTCAACGACGTGGAGGATCTGGAACGCAAGGTCTCCAGCCGCACGGCGGCGGTTTTCGTGGAGTTCGTGCAGGGCGAAGGAGGCATCCACAAGGTGAGCGAGGCGTTCATCGCACGGCTGAAGGCGCTGGCCGCGGAGCACGATTTCCTCATCGTGGCCGATGACATTCAGGCCGGATGCGGACGCACGGGCGCGTTCTTCAGCTACATGCCGTACGACGTCAAGCCCGACCTCGTCTGCGCGGCCAAGCCGCTTGGCGGCGGATTGCCGCTCGGCGCAATCATCGGCTCGGAGAAGGTCGCGGAGGTCTTCGCCCCCGGCAGCCACGGCACGACGTTCGGCGGCAACCCGGTCGCCTGCGCGGCGGGTCTGGCGATGATTGAGGCGATCTACGCCGACGGACTCATGCAAAACGCCCTCGAAACCGGCGCGATGATGCGCGAGGCGTTCGAGAAGATGGCTGAAAAGTACGCGCAGATTCTCGAAATACGTCAGTACGGCCTCATGATCGGCGTCACGGTGCATCGCGAAGCGAAATACTACGTCGAGGAGGCGCTGAAAAGAAACGTACTGGTCAACGCCACCAGCAACAACGTCATCCGCCTGCTCCCCCCGCTCTCGATCAGCAAGGAGGAGGCGCAACTCTGTCTCGATACGCTCGATGAAATCTTCACCGAAGAAGCAAAAGCGGACGCCTGAGCCAGCGGCCAAGCAGCCGCCAGCCCCCGCGAAACCGGCACCAGCCACCCTGCCGCTCGGCGCGATGAACTACCTCTTCATCGCGCTCGGCGCAGCCGTCCTCGCCCTGAGCTACGCCGCGATGTACGTTGAAAAGTCCGTTGACGGCCTCTTCGCCCTCGACATCGCCCCCATCACGCTGGTAGGCGCATACGCCTGGATTCTCTTCGCGATCTTCTGGCGGGAAAAGAAGAAGTAGAGCCTGATCACTCCTCTCCCCGAATAACAAGCATCCGTCATCGCGAGTCCCGACCCGTCGGGACTCGCGATCCAGTCTTCTGTGATGCGCCTTGACCGAACTCTATGTGGATTGCCACGTCGCTGCGCTCCTCGCAATGACAGGGAATTCAGGACTTCTTCCCGAATTGACACGGCAAATTCCCCGTGCAAGTGCTTGCTATCCGGTACAAATTATTTACATTCATGTAAATGTGTTGGCTGAAGTTCAAGGTAGTTTCACCTTTTCCCCCACAGCAAATGCCTCACGCAAGCGACATCATACGGATTATTTGCCTTGGATGCCTGGACGAGAAACCGCAACGGCTGGGCATACGCTGGAACCGCGATTGCAAATATTTTCGTAACGCTGAAGCGCACGGAGCAGCCACAAAAAGAACACACTGTTTGTTAGCGAAAATCTAAAGAGGATTAAATTATGCTAGATAAATTAATCCAACAAGGTAAAACATATAATTTTATAAATAATTCAGAAACAGATACTAATGGAACCTTTGGTAAACCAACATCTGAATTGTTAGGATGGATAGCAACTGTTGATAATTTTATAAGAGAATATTATGGCGAAAAAAGCGGCCCATATAAGATGTATTTAAAATTTGATCAATCGAAGCTAACAGGTTATTACGAATCCGATTTTAATAGCCAGATTGAGATATTGATGGGCGCTTTAACTGCTTGTAGGCAGTTAGAACCAATAAAAAAAGAAACACTAAAAGATGATCACCCATTGATCACCTTAATAAAAAATATATATTTTCGCACTGCAATAGTGCCTATAATTTCTGGTGCATTTATGCTGGGCATATATATTGGGGCGCTTAAATTTGGTAAAGAAAAAATCGAGTATTATGAACTAACCAAGCAACAAGCAAAAGAACTTAATGAAATTAAAAAAATCAGCATTGCCAAAGATTCAACTATAAATATCTTAAAAAATAGAATAACCTATATTCAAAAAAACTTAATTAAACATAAATAGAATTATGCATCCAGAAGAAAAAAGGAGATTAGAAGCAAAATATGCAGTTTGGCACTGTCCTTGGGATAAAGCCAGAAAAACAAATATGCCAAAAACAATTGTATCACCGCATTTTGATACGTTTGAAGAAGCTGAAAAATTTATGGAAAATAAATATCCAAATAGGACGACATATGAATATGGTGTATTTAAGACTAACGGGAATACAGGATTTTATTAAAATAATACAGTTTATAATAAATTTGACTACGGCGATAAGAACATTATTCTTGAGATTGTAATGCAATACGATGTAAAAAGTATTTTACGCTTTTTCATCGAAATTGGGAAGAAAGATGCTATAGAGAAATGCAGATAAGCGAGTTGGCGGTAATTATAAAAGGAAGCAATGTGTTGTGAAAAAATGAATACAGGTAATACTGATTGGATTAGCCTCATTGGAACAATCCTGATTCCGATAATAATCGGATTTATAACATATATAATCGCTAAAAAGCAAATAACGAATACAGGGATAACTCAGTTTCGACAGCAGTGGATAAACTCTTTAAGAGATACATTAAGCTTGTTTATTGCAAGAGTAGAATACACAATTATCCAAGAAGATAAAGTCAAAATAAAAGAAGCATTTCGCGAGATGGTAGAGGCTGAGTATAAAGCTGAAATGCTCTTAAACCCCGTCGAAGATGACCATAATGAACTTGTGAAAAAAATGCGAGAAATCAGGAAAATGGTGTATGAGGATGAGAGTGAAGTAAGTAAAATTGATGATAAAATTGATGATGAAATTGACGAACTACTAAGCATCTCAAAAAGAGTTCTCAAACGGGAATGGAATGTAGTGAAAAAAGGAAAATAACTACTACCAACAATACCTATACGCAATGCCCTACGGGACACTGTGTATAGCAGAACCGTTGCCAGCAAGCGTATAAGACCGCAAAAAATAGAATCGCTTAAATAAAAGCAAAAAAAGAGTTATTTTTGACAGACGCGAGTGTCGTGTAATCTGAAATCCAGTTATAGATCCATGAGAAATATCGATAAAAAAAGTCTGGAGAACGCTTATCGCTTGTTCAACTCAAACGATATTGCGAAAATTGAACAGGGCACGACCAAGGGATTACAACAAATTCACCATTATCTGTTTGATAAATTATTTGATTTTGCTGGAGAAATACGCACCAAAAACATATCAAAAGGCAGTTTCAGATTTGCAAATTCATTGTATCTGAAAGAGATTCTTGTAAAAATCGAACAAATGCCAGAAAACTCATTTGAAGAGATCATATCCAAATATGTAGAAATGAATATCGCGCATCCATTCATGGAAGGCAATGGCAGAGCGATGCGTATCTGGCTGGATATGATTTTAAAAAACAGACTAAAAAAAGTAGTAAACTGGCAATTTGTCGATAAAGACCTGTACTTGCAGGCAATGGAAAGAAGTCCTATAAATGATTTGGAAATAAGGACTTTGCTTCACGCAAATCTGACAGATGAAATCGATAACCGGGAAATCATCTTCAAAGGAATCGAACAATCCTATTATTATGAAGGGTATAAAAAAGAAGACGACGAATAAACGTTAGGAGAAATTTTGAGATATTAGTAATCGAGGCAAATAGACGGGTATTTCGTTATTGATTACAAGAATGTTCGACTTTGCGCATCTGTGATGCAAATGCCTTGACATGTTCATCCCACGTGTAAAGCAAGTCAGGGTCAAAGTCTGCTCCATTTGGCCATACGATTATCCCCACTTCATCGTCAACCATCACCTGTCTGAAAAAATCAGGATCGCGAAGCGGTTCATAAAGTTCACCATACAAAACAGGGTCAAGGTCGATTTCCTTTACCGTACCATTATCGAAATGTACGCGCAAATAATAATTGTCGAGTACATCCACCGTAATGATTTTTAAAAACTCATGTTTCATCGTGTGTTATCGTGTTGGATTAACGGAACGGCGCTATTTTTACCGGGGCCTTGCTATCCTCTAACAAATCCCGGTCGGTCATTCTACAACTCCGCCCAGTTCTCCACCCGTAATCCGTCAACCCTGCTGAATTCCCTGACGTTGTTCGTTACCAGCACTGCGCCGAGCGCTCTGGCGTGGGCGGCAATCATGGTATCGAGGGAGCCAATCGGAGTACCGCGCTTTTCAAGATCGCTTCTGATCTCTCCGTAATGCCAGATCACGGATGCGTCGAACGGAAGGATTTCGAGTGGTGCAAAAAACAGAGCCAGCGCTTGCCGGTTTTTCTCCGAACCGCTTTTGACAACGCCATACGTCAGCTCGGAGGCCGTAACGCTCGATATGGCAATATCTCCCAACCTCTCGCGGCGAAAGCGTTCGAGAACGTGAGGCGGTTTGTTGTTGATAATGTAGATGCAGATGTTGGTGTCGAGCAGATACGTCATCCCTTGATCTCCTCGCGGCTTTGCGTCTCCGGTTGCTCGCGCACGAGTTCAAAACCCGGCTCGAACTCATTCAAAGCCGCATCGAGCATATCCCAGGGCTTGTCGCAAGGCAAAAGAATGACGCCGTTCCCGAAATGCCGGACAATCACCTCTTTGCCCTCGAAACGATACTCTTTCGGCAACCGAACCGCCTGACTGCGGCCCGAGGTAAATATTTTCGCTGTGTCCATGATCTCTCCTTCTGATGATACATATCAACGATAATCATCAAAGAGAACAATTCAAAATGCTCGGAAGTTCTGGTGTCAAGTCAAAACCAAACAGTCTTGTGCGCTCCCCGTCATCGCGACTCCCGACAGGTCGGGAGTCGCGATGACATTGTCAGTGCTGTTTCAAAAGCCGGAATTGCGGAGCTGGGGCTCCGCGCTCCCAGGCCATTCCCTCACGCCGTCGGCATGAAATACTCCTTCATTCTGCCGTAAATCTCCCGCTTTTCGATCAATCCGGCGATCATGCCGAGTACCGAGGCTGCGCCGGAGGCGAAGAAGATAGGGCGGGCGGAGATGTTGTTGGTGTAATAAATTGCAGGAATGCCGTGTTCCTTGGCGAAGCTGTCGAGCGAGGTGGTGCCGATGACCAGGTCAGGCTTGTGCTCCAGCACGGCCTGCATGTCCTCTTCGAGGTATTTGCGGTAGCGCACCTCCGTGCCGAGCATCGTCAGCAGGCGGTGATCCTCCTCGCCGAGCGCGGTGCGGGCGATGGAGGTCGAGGCGTAGGGCACGTCGAGGCCCGCTTCGAGCAACAGGCGCACCAGCGGCAGCTCGTTGCCCTCGTAGCCCGCGACAATCACCGAGCCGTGCATCCGGCTCTCGAATCCCGCCATCACCTGCCGCGCCTTCTGGCGCTCCTCGTCGGCCACCTGCTTGACCGTCGCCGGATCGAGATCGAGCGCCTCGCCGACGCGCTCGATCCACTGGCCGGTGGCGTTCGCGCCGATGGGGTTGCCGCCCACGATCTTCACCCCCGCCGACTCGAAGAGCGCCGCCGTGCGCTCGTAGAAGGGGTGCAGCACCGCACAGGCCGAGGCGCGTCCCGCCTGCACGTAGTCGTCGAGATCAGCGCCGGGCAGCGTGATGACCGACTCGACGCCGATCTTCTGCAACACGCCGCCGATCATCATCGCATCGACCGGAAAGATTTCGCCAAGCACCACGAGCGTCTTGCCCTTTTTCGGCTCGCCGAACGCGCCGAACCGCTTCACGAGCGACGACACGGCCACATCCTTCGCCTCCGGGTGCGTCCTGATCTGGAACGCCGGAAGCCGCACGAGCAACACCTCGGCGTTGCCGACCCGCTTCGGCAGCAGCTCTTCGGCGATTCCGGCGGTCTCGGCGACGCAGGTGCTCACCACCGGAATGAAGCGCACCGCCGGGTCTTCGGCGATCTTCTCGATGGCGCGGCGCAGGTCGTCGATCATCGTGCCGCCCGAAATCTGCACGTTCATCAGCTCCGGCGACACCACCGAGCGGCGGGCGGCGTAAAAGTGCGACACGAAGGTGAGTCCGTAGAGGCACCCCTGATCGGCGGCCATGCAGAGCTGCGAGCCGTCGATGCGCAAGAGGACGCGCAGGCCGCCGAACGCGGGGCACATCGATTGAGGATGCAATTTGTTACAAGCCTTGTTCTCCATACAAAACGACATTTTTTTGTGCTTGCTGAATATATCCGTTGTGAGCCACCTTCCTCGGCATCGCCTTCATGCTGTCGAGCGCCGCTGGCCGCGTCTCGAAATCGCCGGTGACCAGCCGGTAGTAGCGCACTCCGCCGGATTTTACCGGCCAGATCATGACCCTGCGACCGCCGCCGGAAAGCCGCGCCATCTCCTGCCGGGCGACCTTTTGGGTATTGTAAGTCGCGACGATCACCGTGTATCGCCCTTTCTGAAGGATGAGCGAATCCAGCGATGACGGGACGATTCCCGGCGCTTTGGCTGGCGAAGGAGCGTTCAACACCACGGGTGCTACGACGACGGATTCTGCGGAGTTACCGACGGACGACAGATCGAATCCGTCCGTCGCGAACTGCCGATAGAGGAACCAGCCGCTGGCGAAGATCGAGACCGCCGCGACAAACAGCGCGACCTTTTTCAATCCTCCCGATTCAACCGACTTCGGCTGCGTCTGCTTTTCCGCTTGACGCTCCGGAATCACGATCTCCTTCAATCCTCCATAGCCGATGTTGAGCAGCGCTTCGAGCGAGGCTTCCGGCTGGAACCGGAACGCGCCGGAGACCAGCGTGAACGAGCCGAATCCACGCAGTTCAAGCCTGCCCGGCCCTTTTTTCACCGCATCGACCATATCGCCAAGCGCTTTGGCGAACCGCCGCGCCTCGCCCGCCTCCATGCCGAGCCGACCGGTCGCGATGCGCTCGGCGTCGCCCACACGATCTTTCCGCGCCTCGAAGGCCACCCGGTCACCCGGCGGCAGATAGCGCGTGCCCGAGGAGGTCGCTTGCCTCGTAGCCTGTTCGTGCACGACCGAAAAGAGGCCCAACCCGTCAACCGTAAGGCGCTTGCGGTCGAGCAGCTCCGCCGTCATGCCTCCGGCAAAGCGATCAAGCTGCCGCTGCGCCTCGTCAGGCGCAGTGCCGAGAAGGCGGGCGAGAATATCGGATGCGGTATCAGCGGCCATTGCGTTTCCCCCGAAATACAGAGTTGACCAAGCGTGAACTTCCAGTTCGAATATAACATATCGGAATCAAAGGCGCTTGCTGGCGCGGCACGGGAAGTGAGTCGGGAAAACCGTATTTTGCCGAAAAACCTTGACCCTATGAAGGAAACCGCACAAAGCGTTGGCGAGCTGACCCGCGCCATCAAGAACGAGCTGGAGAGCCTTTTTCCCTACGTGCGGGTGAAGGGCGAGCTGTCGAACGTCAAGCTGCACAGCTCCGGCCACGTCTATCTGACGCTCAAGGACAGCGAGGCGCAGATTCCGGCGGTGATCTGGAAGAGCGTGCGCGCCCGCTCTCCGCTTGAGCTGCGCGACGGCCTCGAAGTGGTCGCCGAGGGGCGGCTGGAGGTCTATCCGCCCGCCGGACGCTACCAGCTCATCTGTACGGCGCTCTTCGAAAGCGGCGAAGGCGAACAGCGCCTTGCGCTCGAACGGCTCATCGCCAAGCTCGCCAAGGCGGGGTGGTTCGAGGCCGAGCGCAAGAAGCCGATCCCGCGCATCCCGCGCCGCATCGGCATGATCACCTCACCCACCGGCGCAGTGATTCGCGACATGAGCGACGTCTTCGCGCGGCGCTTTCCGGCGGCGGAGCTGCTGCTCTACCCCGTGCAGGTGCAGGGCGAGCGGGCCGTCGAGTCGATCGTGCGGGCGCTCGACTACTTCAACGATCCGCCGAATCCGGCGCACAAACCCGACGTGCTGATCGTGGCGCGAGGCGGCGGCTCGTCCGAAGACCTGCAAGCCTTCAACGACGAAGCGGTGGCCGAAGCGATCTACCGCTCGCAAATTCCGGTCATCAGCGCCATCGGCCACGAAACCGACCTCTCCGTCGCCGACATGGTGGCCGACCTCCGCGCAGGCACGCCATCCATCGCCGCCGAACGCGCCGCGCCCGACCGCGAGGAGCTGCTCCGCCTGATCGACAGCCTCGTCAACCGGCAATCGATCCTCATGGAGGGTATGATTTCAGGAGCGCAACTCCAGCTCGACTCCATCACCAACAGCTACGCCTTCAACCGCCCGGTGCAACTGCTCGCCCGGTTCGAAGAGCGGCTGGCGCTGACGGAAAAGGAGATGTCGCGGGCGATGAACGACAAGCTTCGCGACCGCGAGCAACACCTCGACAGAGCCGCCGACCGCCTCGCGATGCTCGACACGCAGCGAGTGCTGAAACGAGGCTTCGCGCTGGTAACGCAGGACGACCGCTACATCACCTCAGCCGCAGGGTTGGATGCCGGAGCGAAGATCGGCCTCATGTTCCACGACGGACGGCGAGAGGCGCGGGTTGAGGGGTAGGCGCGAATGTGATAAAAGTCTAATTGATCGTGAAAGTAAAAATAGTAATTCGCAATGAATTCATCCTCAGATTTGTATCGTCACCTCAGACGATATAAGCTCGATTCTCTTCTTCTTGGCATTGGGAATATTACAAGATAAATGATGTCGAGCAACAAAGCCATTCAAAAAATTAGTATCATCAGAGAAGGTAATTTGATCCAAAAGAAAAGCTCAATACATCTATCTGCATTTTTCCTTTCTGATATTGCATACCACGCCATCTCAGCAACAAATGATTTTGGCAAAAAGCAACCGTCTCATCTCAATATATTAGATTTATACGACGAATATATCAGATTTTATGGAGATAAATGTACAATTGAGTACAATGAACTTGGCGATAATGATTTTGTGCTCAAAGCCATGATAGGCCATAGCCAGAAGCAACTTTCTTATCAAAGAAAACACCTAATAAAAGAAGAATTCAATCGTCAAGTTGAAATTATCGAAAAAATACCGAAGAAAACCCAATCTGCATTTCCGCTTGATGACATATGCCATCAACACACCGGCATGTCTTTATCTGAACTTAGAGCCACCTTATTTGCCTTATATTCTTTTAACGCTGATTTAAGCGACCTAACCGCAATAATTTTAAACGAGCCTCTAAATCATATTCATCCAGCCCTTACTCCCGTAAACATAAACCGTGTTATTGATTTCTATTCAGCAAGTTACAAAGACTTTCGCATATCAGAATTTGCTGAAAATTACTTTCAAATCAAACCCATTGTCCGTACATCGAGCAATCGATTAATTGTCCCTGACGCTTATATGTTATTAAAAAAATTGGCTGACGGGCCATTATGGGTAATACGCGATCATTTTCGCAATTATGATAAAACACAAAGCTTTGTAAAATATTTTGGTGATTTGTTTGAAAAATATGTCGAAAACATGTTTGTATCGCAATTAAACAAAAATCAGTACCACAGAATACCAGAATCAAAAAAAAAGAGCAGATTGGTTTATTTACACAAATAAATTTCGAATTATTATTGAACTAAAGTCATCTATTGCAAGCATAGCTATAAAAACACTTTACCCCGACCTCGAAAATATTAAAAACTACCTCGAACGCTTATCAAAAGGGGTATTGCAGCTTGATAAAACTGAGCTTGCTCTTCAAAACAATACTCATCAAACCATAAAAATTCTCGTTCACTACGACACTTTATTCTTTTCTGATGGAATGCTCAGAAGACATATTGTCGAGCAACAAAAAGAAAAGTTAAACAGTACAGATAATATATTTCTTTGTGATATTGGAGAATTTGAGTGGTTTATCTCTGTATTGAACAAGTCCGAAGTGGAAGCTGAATTAATCATCGACAACAAAATCAAAACACAACATAATCCAAAAGAAGGAATCGAATTCAGCCAAATCATTCCAAGAATAACAAAAACTGGCAACACCTATAACAATCAAGTTCTCAACCATTTAGAGAATTATTTTCCAGGATTAGAACGAGAAGTCACATAACATAACAACTTTGGCTCTTCGCAGAATTTAATGGGAGGGTAGCAAAAAGGGTTAACTTGGCGTAATATATTCATGAACGCCAACACCGATCACCAACGTATGCAAAGCCTCATTACCCACTACCAGCAGCTCTTGG
>JAAXWU010000133.1 GCA_013334855.1 Chlorobaculum sp.
TTCAGGGCATTGGACTTGAGATCCGATAAACTCAAGATAGACCTCTATCCGGGTGCCGGACATCGACAACCTGCCAGGAATCGGGTAATACCAAGAGCTGCTGGTAGTGGGTAATGAGGCTTTGCATACGTTGGTGATCGGTGTTGGCGTTCATGAATATATTACGCCAAGTTAACCCTTTTTGCTACCCTCCCATTAAATTCTGCGAAGAGCCAAATACTGTGGCCAGTGATTCATTGACATTGTCAGCATCTATCCGATATTCGCCTCACCACTCCGCCGAGTGCAGGCCCACGATCTCCTTGTAAGCAATCGCTGCGGCGCAGGAGGTTACGGGGATTGTGACCAGCAGGCCTACGCCGAGGGCGATCAGGCCAAGCAGGTTGACGAGGCCGAGCAGCAGGGCGAAACCGAAAAAGGAGAACCAGTTTTTTGTGATGATCTTGCGGCTGGTCTCCATCGCCTGCCAGAACTCCATGCGGTAATCGATGATAAGAAAGGTGGTCAGCATGTAGCCGATGGCGAGATAGATGCCGGGAATGATAAGCAGAATGAAGCCGACCCCAACGATGATACCGCTTGCCAGGCTGGCAAGAAAAAGCGGCAGGAAGTAGTTGAAGCCCTTGAAAAAGTCGCTGAACTGGAACGGCTGACCGGTGATAATCTTGAACGCCGCGATGCTGTATCCGGCATAGAGCGGCGCGGCGACGGCTGAGAAGAGCAGCGAGCCGAAGGTGGCCATCCTTGCGCTCACAAGCGAAATTGCGAAAATAATAAGGGCGAATCCGATGAACTCTCCTACGTGCTCCTTGAACATCTCCCATCCCTTCTGCACATAGTCGGATGCGTTGACCTCATAGCCCTGCTCGATCAGCTTTTCAAACTGTGCCGGATCGACTTTCTGTCCAAAATCAAATGATGACATGATTCCTCTCCTGTTTTCATTGTTCAAATCTGTTCATGATTGCGATCAAGAAAAAAAGTCCGCTTGCCGGAAAATAATGGTGCGTTCTTTTGTACGTAATTTACTCAAGCGTAACGAGAGCGCAAAGCATTGCATGTATTCAGCCGGAGCGGCGACGTTGGAAAGGAGCAGTGGATTGCATCTGGAGCATCTCAAGATCAGGGTGGGAGAAATTTTGCAGTGTGCCGGATGTTTCCGGCAAATGAGACGGGAAAAGCAGAAAAGGCGGGGCCATAAAACAAAAAAGACCTGCAAGTCGAAACCCGCAAGTCATTCTGTTTTCTGGTACACCCGAGAGGATTCGAACCCCTAACCTTCTGATCCGTAGTCAGATGCTCTATCCAGTTGAGCTACGGGTGCATAGTGTATAAATCCCGACACGAGCCGGGATTTATACTTGTAGCGTGTACGGGATTCGAACCCGTGATCTTCGCCTTGAGAGGGCGATGTCCTGGGCCACTAGACGAACACGCCATGTAAAACTCTGTTTCAGCTGGTGGGCCCTGTAGGACTTGAACCTACGACCCAGCGATTATGAGTCGCTTGCTCTGACCAACTGAGCTAAGGGCCCTTCCGAAAAGCCATACCGTTCTTCAGAGTGGACTTAATATACGGTATGTGATTGAAAATGCAAACGATATTTAACTTTTTTTTAAACCCTTTTCCGGTCAGAATTCCTGGTACTTTTCCCTCGTGATGTCAGCCCCGAGCGCCGTCAGTTTCTTCTCGATGGCCTCGTATCCGCGGTCGAGGTGGTAGACGCGCAGCACCTCAGTGGTCTCCTTTGCGATCAGTCCGGCCAGCACCAGGCAGGCCGAGGCGCGGAGGTCGGTGGACATCACTTTCGTGCCGGTCAGCTCCTGCGGGCCGTGAACCAGCGCCCAGTTGTCCCGGATTTCGATGTGCGCCCCGAGGCGGTTCAGCTCCGGGATGTGGTTGAAGCGCTCGTGGTAGATGCGGTCGATGATCGTGCTGTCGCCCTGTGCCTGCGTCATCAGCGCCATCCACTGCGCCTGCATGTCGGTCGGGAACTCCGGGTAGGGGCGGGCGGTAATATCCACCGGCAGCAGCTTTTCCGGTGCCTTGAGCGTCACCGAGTTCTCCGTCGCCGTGACCGCGCAGCCGGACTGGCGGAAGGCGTCGATGACCGAGGCGAGCTGCTCCGGCACCACGCCGGTAACGGTGATGTCGCCTCCGGTGATCGCGGCGGCGGCCAGCAGCGTACCCGCTTCGATGCGGTCGAAGATATTCTCGTACTCGACCGCTTTGAGCTGATCAACCCCCTCGATGGTGAGCGTCGTGGTGCCGATGCCGTCGATCCTGGCCCCCATCTTCGCGAGGAAGTGGCAGAGGCACTCGATCTCTGGTTCAAGCGCGGCGTTGTCGAGAACGGTCGTCCCTTCGGCGGTGACGGCGGCCATCAGGGCGTTGCCGGTCGCGCCGACCGAGGTGATTGGGAAGTCGATATGCGCACCGCGCAGCCTGCCGTTGACCTTGGCGTCGATGAACCCCTTCTCGATGGTCACTGTTGCACCGAGCTTCTCCATCACCATGATGTGCAGATCGACGGGGCGCGGGCCGAAGGCGCAGCCGCCGGGCAGCGACACGCGGGTGTGGCCGAAGCGGGCGAGCAGCGGGCCGAGCACGTAGATCGAGGCGCGCATCTTCTTGACCAGCTCGTACGGCGCTTCGATGCTCTTCAGGTTGCCGGTCGAAACCGTCAGCAGGTTGTTCTCGAAGGTCGTCTCCGCGCCGAGATAGTCGAGCAACTGGATAAAGGTGCGGACATCCTTGAGGTCTGGAATCCGGTCGATGGCGAAAGAGCCATCGGGCGTGAGCAGCGTTGCCGCGATGACCGGCAGCGCGGAGTTTTTCGAGCCTGAAGCAGCAATCACGCCGCTGATCCGTTTTCCGCCCTGGATGACGAGCTTGTCCATATATTACATAGTGGTGGTTACATGCAAAAAGGCATATTGCGCCTCTTTTTACCGGTTCCGAAGATCAAGAGCTGATCGCTGTCGGGATTGCTCACTACGAATAAATAGAGGTGCAGCTATTTAATTATTTCAGGCTCAGAAAAACAAATTTTATTTTAAAGCCACTTTTTATCTGAACCTGCGAGCTGGCTCGTCCATCGCGCCGGTCTCTTGATTGCAACTGTGAGCGACAACCGATCCGATATTATGCGAATGTTTTCCGGCAGCCGATTCATACCGGTCTCTTTTATAAAGATTCTATGCGCCTGCCTCTTCTTCACCATCACGTGTACTCTTCTGCCCGTCGTCGGCCAGGCGGACAGCCGCGAGATGAGCCGTATCACCCGCGAGCGAAGCAAGGTCGAGAGTACGCTGAAGGAGCTGAAGCGGCAGCTCGACGAGTACCAGACGAAGCTCGGCAGCACCAAAAAGAACGAGCGCCGTTCGATTGCCGACCTGAACAACATCCGCACGCAGATCAAGGTCTACGAGCGGCTCATCGCGGAAAACCAGGCGCTCCTGAACCAGCTCGACAGGGAGATCGCGCAGTTGCAAAGCGAGCTTCAGGAGAACCGCGAGACCTATCATCATGTTGCGACCGACTTCCGGCAGGTGGTTATCGCCGCCTACAAACGCGGCGGAGACCGGAACGGCGAGCTGATGCTTTCGTCGGGGTCGGTCAACGACGCCATCGTCAGGGGCCGATACATGGGCTTCCTGTCGCGCTCGGTCGGCTCGAAGGTGACTGACTTGCAGACGAGCGCGCAGCAGATGGAGAGCAGCCGGGCGCAGCTTCAGCAGACTTACAAGCAAAAGGAGCTGGCCATGAAGAGCCAGCAGCAGCAGTTGCAGAGCTACTCCTCCAAAAAGAAAGAGAAGGAGGAGGTGCTCACCGGCATCCAGAAAGACAAGCAGGCCTACGCCACCCGGATTACCGAGGTGCGCAGGAAGCAGCGGGCGATGCAGGCCAAAATCGAGTCGCTGATCATGGCGCAGCAGGAGCTGATCCGCCAGGAGCAGGAGCGTGCGCGGCTCGCCGCCCGGCAGCGTCGTCTGAGGCTCGCGCAACAGGCCGAAGCGAGGCGGAAGGCGGCAGCGCAGGCGCAAGCGGAAGCTGCGAGAATCCGCAGGGCTGAGGAGAGCGCCCGCCTTGCCCGCGAGAAAGCAAAGGCTGCGGGGCAGCGGCAGCCATCTGCCCGAACCGAAGAGGCCCCGAAGACGCCGTTCCGTCCCGTGCTGCCGCCTCGTGAAGCGCCGCCGCCACCGCCGCCGAAAGAGGAGCCGATGGTGGTTGTCGATCAGACCGAGTCGGAGATCGACAAAGTATCAGTCGATTTCGACAGGGGCGGCTCGCTGCCGTGGCCGGTGAGTAATGGCGTCGTCGTGCGCCGGTTTGGTTCTACGCACGACAAGGAGCTGAACATCGTGACCGTCAGCAACGGCATCGATATTTCCGTTCCGGCTGGTACGCCGGTCAGGTCGGTCTCCGGCGGCAAGGTGGTGCAGGTGGCCTATCTGCCGACCTTCGGCAACGTGGTGATTGTCCGCCATCCGAAATCGTATCTTACAGTCTACGCCAATCTTGGCCGCGTTTCGGTCGCCAAGGGGGAGATGATCCGCTCGCGCCAGATGCTCGGCTCTTCGGCGGCGATGCCCGAAGGCGGATCGCAGGTGCACTTCGAGGTGTGGAAAGGCAAGGCCAAGCTGAATCCCCAGACATGGCTCAGATAACAGGGAGAGAATCATGGGTGTGAAATGGCTCCTGGCGGCGATGGTTGCCGTGCTGTTCCGCCCGGAGGCGTTCTGGAGCGATGCTCGCGAGCGCTTGCGGGAGGTGAACGCGATGAAAGAGTATGCCGCGCCCCTCATCGCCATCGCGCAGTTCTGCAAGCTGCCCCTCTTCGCGGTGCCGCGCATGGCCATGCTGATGGCGATCATTGGCTTCACGGTCGATGTGGCCGCGCTCTGGCTGCTCTCCGGCGCGATTGCCGCGGTTGCGGGCGCCAAGCGTGCCGAAACGCTCCAGCAGGAGGTCATGATGGTGCTCTGCTACTCGCTGACGCCGCTCTGGTTCGTCGAGCCGTTCGGCATAGCCGGAACGTGGCGCTGGATCGTCATGGCGGCGGCGCTCGCCTACGCGCTCTTCATCGCTCGCCTCGGAATGCTGACCATGCTCGGCGACGAAATTCCGGAGATCGAACCATTTTTCGGCAAATCGGCGCTGCTGATCGCGACGGCGGCGATCATCTCCTTCCTGCTCCAGGGCGGGCTTCTGCGTTTTTTCACCTCTTTCTGACCATCGATCCCCATGCAACCGCAAGACATACATCTCGATTACAGCCTCGTCGAAGCGATCCTGATCCCCTTCATCCGCAACGAGATCAGGAAGTTCGGCTTCGGCT
>JAAXWU010000134.1 GCA_013334855.1 Chlorobaculum sp.
ACGAGGCTCGATGACCCGATGGTTTTCTCTACTGCCATGATGATCTCCTTTTATTTATTTGTTGGAAAACGCAGACCTCGCGGCCTGCAAATATTTAATTTCCGGTCAAGACAGAAATACATTCCTCAACACTCATATAGTAATATAAAACAGAGGATGAAGCTGTGCGAATTTCAAAACTCTCAGCCACATATTGTCAAGGGAGAATCGAAGTACCGAGGCGGGCTTGTTTTCCTCAAGTAAAACTGACTGACAACTACACATGAGATACAAACTGAAATTGCAACCATCCATACATCACTTATTGAAATTATAAAAAATATTTAAAACTGCAATCATTTTTTTATTTCTTGCTTTTTAAGTCACTCACCTTAGAAAAATTTCCCGTCCTGAATATCTAACCGAAGTCACCCATCACCTATACGCAAAACAATTTAATATAGTATACGCCTATGCGGCATCACCAAACGAATAAAACAGAGTTTATATAAAATCATATTTCAAATAAATCAAAACATCTTAACTATATGTACAAACAATAAAGCACCAGAGCACCAAAAACACAATACAAATATATCACAGCGCCCATAAAGTTATAACCAAGAACAATACGCTCCACTCTGTTACAAACCACGCCAATGCATCTGCTGGATGCAAATTTGACAAATGCACGACGTTATTCTGTTGTATCCGTAAACCCGACATTCAGAACATAAACAATTGTAAACAAATTTAATCTCACTGGGAATAACAAGATACAACTATCTATCCTTCCTTCCTCTGGCCATGACAAATGCGATCCTGAAAGTGACAGAACACATAAACCATGGAATCTGTTGCGGCTCGCCACTGGTCATTTTTCTTTTGCGAATTTTATTTTTACATCGTATATTTACACTGTAAACCCAATAAATCATCATGGCGCGACCGACAAAAAAACAGCAGCAGGCGAACCTGCCGGAGATTATCAAGGAGGCTGCGTGGCGGCAAATCAGCGAGTCGGGGGCTTCGACGCTCTCGTTGCGCGGCATCGCCCGCGAGCTTGGCATCACTGCTCCGGCGATCTACAACTATTACCCGGATCGCGACGCGCTCGTAACGGCGCTCATCAGCGATGCTTACGCCTCCTTCGGCGACCGGCAGATCGAGGCGATGAACTCCCTGCCCGGCCCAGGACGGGAACTCGACCGCCTGCGGGCGACCGGCCTGGCCTACCGGGACTGGGCGCTCGATCATCCGCATCGCTACATGCTGATCTTCGGCAATCCGGTGCCGGGCTACGTGCCCCCCATGCAGGAGCTGATGCCGGTCATGATGCGCTCGATCAGCGCCCTCACCGGCACCATCGGCGAGCTGTACGCTCTCGGGATGATCGATCCGCAGTCCATTCCGCTGCCTCAGGTCGAAAACTCGCAGGGATTCTGCGATACGATGGCAAAGGGAGACGAAAGTACGCTCACCGTGCTCTCCATCGCCATGCTCATCTGGAGCCGGGTGCACGGACTCGTGTCGCTGGAGATCACCGGCAAGCTGCCGCCTTACGCGAGCGATGGCGCGGCGCTCTACGAGTTCGAGCTTGAATCCATCGCCCGGCAGTTCATCCGCTTGCCGCAAGCCGCGCCGGATTCCGCTCCATAAGCAATATTGAGGAGTCAATCATGAAGAAGACCATTCTCGCCGGTCTTGCAGGCGGCGCGGCCATGAACCTCGCCATGCTGCTCACTTTCAGAACCATCGGCTTCGGGTGGGACGCCAAAGGCATTCTCCTGACCTCGCCCATGCAGAGCCACAAGCTCATCGCCGTCTGGACGGAGATCGAGCCACTGCCGCTCGTGGTCAACACGCCGCTGCCCGTCATTCTCGGGATGCTGCTCTTCGGCATTGGCCACGCCTATATCTATAAGCAGGTCTCGGTCGGCTGGCCGCAGGGCGTCGCACCGCGAGCGTTGAGAATGTCCGGCCTGATCTTCTTTATGACCTATCTCTTCTGGGAGTTTTTCACCCCGTTCAACCAGTTTGGCGAGCCGTTGCCGCTCATCGCCCTCGAACTGCTGTTCTGGGCGGTCATCGCGATTGCTGAAGGAGTTTCAATAACCATCATCATGGAAAAGGAGATATCATGAACGCTCTCATTCTCGACGGTTCTCCGGCGAACGACGCCACCGGAGGAAGAGTCGCCGCAATCCTCGCTCCGCTGCTTGCGGCCAAGGGGTACAAAACGGAACATGTCGTGCTGCGCGACAAAACCCTCGGCCACTGCCGCGGCTGCTTTCAGTGCTGGCTGAAAACGCCCGGCGTCTGCATTCTCGACGACGACAACCGCGAACTCTCGCGCAAGTTCATCCAGAGCGATCTGACGATCTTCCTTACGCCGGTTATGTACGGAGCCTATTCGCCGGAGCTGAAGCGGATGCTCGATCATCTTATCGCCAACATTTCGCCCTTCTTTACGACCATCGACGGCGAAACGCACCACAGAATGCGCTACGAGCGCTACCCCGACGTCATGGTAACGGGATGGATCGACCGGCCCGACCAGACGCAGGAGGCGCTCTTCAATCACCTTGCCTGGCGCAACACGATCAACTTCAACGGCGAGAAACGCTCCTGGGGAATCGTGGATCGACATGCCGGTGACGTGGCGCTGAAGTCGCAGGTCGAAGATCTCGTGCGGAAGCTCGACAGCTCGTCAGCGCATCAGGGCGTGGAGCTTCCCCGCATCGCCGCCGAAACCGCCGCCGCGCCGCAGAAGGCCGTGCTGCTTGTCGGAAGCCCGCGCATGGCGAAAAGCTCGTCGGCTTCGCTGGGCGGCTATCTGCTCGACCAGCTCGCGGCGAAGGGAATCGCGACCGAAACGATCCAGATTTACCACGCCATGCACGACGAACCGAAACGCCAGGCAATGCTCGACGCCATCGACCGCAGCGATCTCACGCTCCTCGCCTTTCCGCTCTACATCGACAGCCTCCCCGCGCCGGTGCTTTCGCTGATGCGCGACATCGAAGAGCGCCGCGCCGGAAGAGCGATGCGGGGCGCGTTCGCAGCCATCGCGAATTGCGGCTTCATCGAGTCGTCGCAGAACGAAAGCGCGCTCGCCTCCTGCGCCACATTCGCGAAGGGTGCCGGATTCCGCTGGATGGGCAGCATCACCATCGGCGGCGGCGAAGGCTTGGTGCATGGACGGCAGCTCGCGGAACTTGGCGGCCCGGCCATTCCCTACAAGAAAGCGCTCGACCGCGTCGCCGAAGCCTTCGCCGCCGGAAAACCGGTGCCGGAAGAGGCGCGTCAGCAGCTTGCCAAACCCTTCATTCCCGGCTGGATTTACCGCTTCGTCGGATCGCGAAACTGGAAAAAACAGGCCCGGCAGAACGGCGTCTTCGAAAAAATAGACGCCCGTCCCTACCAGCGAGTGACCGGGTAACGCATGAAGGATAGTGGGATAGAGCGCTTGCGGAATTCGATGGATGAAAGCCGCAAGCGATGTGATAACAAAAAATTATTCGGTGAGACTGATTAGGCACGAAAAAACAGGGGGACACTCATTGTCAACCCATGTCATGGAGTAATACTCTTCGCCACTTTGATTTGCTTGCGAGCCATCCGTATCCGGCCATCTACCGCACACGTACCTTGAACAAAGTTAAATACAAGCAAACGCTATCTGGTGATGGAAAGCACCTCTTTTTTTTACACGTATCAACTACTGATCCTGCAACCACTTGTACAGCTTGTATACACCATAACCTGCTGCGCCAACCAACGCTATCGGCGCAGCAACAGACCCAGCAACAGCTGCGCCACCTGCTAAATACCCAAGACCGGAGGAAAGCGTACTGCCGATTAAAGGAATACTACCTGTCGCTGAAATAGCTGAACCCATAGCACCGAGCACTGATCCACCGGCACCAGTGATGGCTGCTCCGGTTCCAGTTGCACCCAATGAGGAAATAGCAGCTCCGGTACCTACAAGTGCCCCACCTGTTGCGGCACCGCCCGTTGCTGCCGCAGTACCTTTGATTAAAAGATCGCCAGGACTACCCGGTCTTGGTGGCTTCATACCCATATATCTTCCCTCCTTTTTCGAAAAAGAATGTTTCAATGTTTCTTTTCAGAACAGGTCTGCTTCAACTTTTTATCCACAATCAAGAATGTGGCAAGTGGTTCTCATTCTGCCAGTAAGTCAGTTCAAGCCACACTTAATATACGACATTATTCACACAAAATAATCACTGCCCGGTTAAAAGCGTCGGAAGATGGCCTCGGAAAGCCGAGTGACTCCTGCAGCACCGACCTGCCGGAACGAGCGCTGGGCAATGGATGTCATGAACGACGACCTGTATTACGGTTTTCAGTTTCATATTTTAAATGTGATGGACAGTTACAGCCGGGAATATCTTGGATTTGAGGTCAATACGTCAATTCCGGGCAAAAGGTGTGCAGTGTTTTGGATCGGCTGGTGTGGTTCAATGGCAAGCCGAAGATGATTACGGTCGATAACGGCCCGGAATTCATCGGCAAGGATCTCGACGCTTGGGCTTGTCTGAACAGCTTCAAACTGGTGTTCAACCGCCCAGGCACCCCGGTTGACAATGCCTACATTGAAAGTTTGAACGGCAGGCTCAGGGATGAATGCCTGAACATGAACTGGTTTATGAGTCTGGATCACGCCCGACAGGTCATCGGGCAATGGCGGGATGATTACCATGCGATCCGCCCGCACAGTGGTTTAGGAGGTCTGACACAGGAAGAATTTCGGAGGCAGGAAGCAGAGAATTTCCAAGAACCAGTGGTCTTGTAAACGGGGGCATGTCACACGCCTTCTCTTCCAGAATATCTCCCAAGAGTTGAGAGGCAAAACCGCCGGGCAATCGCCATAACGCAAAAAGCCTGAGCATCGACTCGCAGTGCTCAGGCTTTCCGGTAAATTCATCATTCAATCAATACTCAGGCTACCATTCAGGGTGATACGAACTGTCCATCAGAACGAATCCGGATCGCCCTCTGCGCCCTGACCGTGATAAACGCCTTCCTGTCCACCGCCTGAAGGCTTCGCGCCGTGATCGATAACCGACCCCGCCGGAGTCGGCTTGCCCGAAACTCGCTGTTTCAGTTGCGTTGCTCTCTGAGCCGCACGAGGACTCCATGTGCAGACAATGCCGACAACCTTTTCACCCGTCAGCGGATGAACGGCGCTCCATCGTTTGAGTACCGCGACGCCCGAAATGCTCATCTCTTCGGCATAACTTTGTATCTGGCTGCGGTATG
>JAAXWU010000135.1 GCA_013334855.1 Chlorobaculum sp.
GTGCGCTTGCCAGCTACGAGAATATCGTACAGCCGCTGCACCTGCATACCGTTATCGGTGGCGATGTCGAGCAGCGTCTGTTTGGTGTCGCGAACCTTCAGTCCCGCCGCCTGAAGCTTTTTGAGCAGCTCGCTGCCCGGTTCGCTCACCTGCGGCAGTCTGCCAAGCTCGTCGAGCGAGAGCGTCTCGGCGTGCGGCACGGGCGGCGCGCCGGATTTGCGCTCCCACGATCCCGATAGCCGGTCGCCAAGCGCGATGATCTGCTCGAAGGGCGGCAGGTGCCAGAAGGTGCCGACAGCCAGCGCCACGAAAAGCACGAGCGAGGCGGCAAGCTCGGCGGGGTTGTTCACCCCCTTCGAGGCTTTGCTCTTGATGTAGGAGAGAAACGCCTTCCAGTTGATGACGAACAGGTGGAAGATCGAGAGGATGATGAAGGCGAATCCGAACACGACATGCTGGTTCTGCCACCCTCTTTTACTCAGCCCGAAGAGGTTCCAGTCCGTCCAGTTCGCCACCCTTCCGGGCGGTGAGACGTAGAGCACGACGCCGGAGACGAGCATGACGAGGAAGGCGAGCACGAGTCCGGCGCTGATGAAGACTCTCCACTTGAATGACCTGTTTGCAGACATTGCGTACTCTCCGGTCAGCGTTCGGCGGGCGGCGGCGGAAGGGGGCGAGGACGAGTGTCATCGTCACGATCACGACCGCGAACACGATCACGATGCGGCCTGCCATGCCATGAGTTCATCTTCTGGAACCGCACGGCATAGATGTTGCCGAGAAATTTTTGCAGCGAATCGCGCTGAGCGGGGGTGCAGAGCAAGGCAAGCTCATGGAAATGGAGGGCCAGATCCTTTTCGAGGAACGCCTGGCGATGGCCGATGCTGTCGGCGATGGCCGAAAGCTTGTTCTTGTCGGGCGCAGGCTTGACCGCTTCGGCGATCAGCGCTTTTTTGAAGTCGATGATTTTCTGCACGGTCGGCATACTCTTCTGGAAATGCTCCTTGCGAAGCCTCATGAACGCCTCTTTCTGCTTGTCGTTCAGCACCAGATCGGCGCTTCCGCCGGGGCCGCCGTTGTAAAATCGTGTGACCTCGACCGACCGGTAGCTTCGAGTGACGAAGTTCTGCCACCAGAGCACTCCTATCAGCACCATGTTGAGCACGACCAGAAGCACCAGGGCGGTCGTGACGAAACGCTTTGAAGAAAGAAAGTCCATCGGTAACCTTAAAAAATGTTATAAACGCGAGGGCGTTGCTGTGTTAATGCCGTTCATCGCTGCCTGTATTCGCTGTCCGGAGTTTTTCGCCCCTCGTTCAGCGGTTGACCGCCGACTGGTCGTCGTAATAGGAGAGCGCCGGGCCGCCGTAATCTTCGTTCAGCGATTCGGCAACCGCCGCCGAAGAACCTGCCGACTGTGGTGATTGATGCATGTACATCATCACTGCCGAAGCGACGTTCAGCACCAGGAGCAGCGTCATGAAGGCGAGCTTCGGACTGAAGGCTCCTCCGAATACGGCTGCTCCGGTGCTTTGTTTGACCTCCAACGCATCGATTCGTTGCATCAGTCGCGCCCTGAAATGGTGATTCACCTCGATCTTCGGCATTTTGTCGAGCATTTCAAGGGTCTTGCCGACCTCAGCGTTGCGTTGTTCGTTACTTCTGTTCATGTTCGTTACAGTTTCATCAAATATGACGTCGAAACATTTTAATTCTTGTGCCGCTCAAAGCGCTTAAGTGTCTGACCGGTAGTGCCGTTCGAGACGTGATTGCAGATTTTTTTTCGCCCGGTGAATCAGCGACTCGACCGCCGGGATGGTGGTCTGGAGGATGTCGGCAATCTCCTGATTGCTGTATCCATCCTGCTTGCTCAGAAGGAACGCCGTTTTCTGGTTGTCGGGCAGCGCGTCGAGCGCGTTTTGCAGCACGGCGACGCGCTCCTTGCTCACCAGCGCATCGCCGGGATTGTCGTCGCTCGGCGCGGGGATCGAGTCCGCCGGGTCGTCGATGCCGATGACCCGTTTGAGCGAGCTGAACCGTTTCTTGCGTTTGAGCTTGCGCAGATGATCGAGCGACTTGGTGACGGCGATCCGGTAGATCCAGGTGGAGAGTTTCGACTCCTCGCGGAATTTTTCGAGTGAGCGATAGACTTCGATGAACACCTCCTGCGCGAGATCCTCGGCATCCTCGCGGTTGAACACGAAGCGGAAACAGGTGTTGACGACCATGTCCTGATGTTCGGCGACAAGCTCGCTGAATGAGCGATCTGTTGATATTATGGCCTGTTGCTGCAATGGACGAGTGTCAAGGTAAATCGAAAAAAGCCGGTTCACCGGCTCGCGCCTCGGCTTTCCGGTTGCAATGGAAAGCCGAGGCAGGTGGATGAAAATAAAAAATCGCGTCCTGTTTTCCGCTACCCGGTTTCGCGTATCGGCTCATGGGACGATAACCGTGCGAAAATCTTGCGCTCCTCAGGCAAGTTTCGAGGCGAATGCGAGCACTTTTTCCACTTTTTCCGTGGAGTCCGCCTCGCAATAAATCCGAAGCACCGGCTCGGTGCCCGAGGCTCTGATGAGCAGCCAGCCGCCCTCGAAGTGGTATTTGAAGCCGTCGAGGTCGCTGAATCCCGTGACCGGGTAGCCTGCGACGGTTTTCAGTGCGCCACCCTTCGCCACCGCGATGATGGCCTGCTTCTTCGACTCGGCCACGCGCATGTCGAGCCGATTGTAGCAGAAAAAGCCATACTCGTCATACAGCTCCTCGACGAGACCGGTCAGCGTTTTCTGACGAGAAGCCATGATTTCGAGCATCAACAGGCCGGTGTAGACGCCGTCACGCTCGGGCAGGAACGAGGTGATACCGATACCGCCGGACTCCTCGCCGCCGATGAGGATGTCGTTGGTAGTCATCAGTCGGCTCACATATTTGAAGCCGACCGGCAGGAGGTGCATCTTCAGATCGTGCTTCTGGCAGATTTTGTCGATAACGTCAGTCAGCGCGAAAGTTTTTGCTACCTCGCCGCGCTGGCCCTTCTCTTCTACCAGATACTTCAGGATGATGGCGAACATCTTGTGCGAATCGACGAAATTGCCCTTCTCGTCGAGCATCCCGATGCGGTCGGCGTCGCCGTCATTGATGATGGCCACGTCGGTCTCCACCTCCTTGAAAAACTCCACGAATTCGACGATATAGGGCGGAATCGGTTCGGGATTGATGCCGTCGAAGCCGGGATTGACCGAGCAGTGATAGCAGTTCACCATCGATTCGTCGAGCAGGCGGGTGACGATGTCCTGACCCGCGCCGTACATGGCGTTGTGGGCGATTTTCATCCCCGACTCGCGGATCAGTTTCAGGTCGAGCTTCGAGACGAGATAGGCCACATATTCCGATTTGATATCGGTCATGGTGATCATGTTCTCAGCGGGTTCGACCGGCGTCGCGGGATCGATGCCCGGCAGGTAGCTTTCGATCTCGTCGATCACCTCCGGGTGCGCCGGGCCGCCGTAGGAGGCTTTGACTTTGAAGCCGTTGTAGATCGGCGGATTGTGCGAGGCGGTGATCATGACGCCACCCGCGAGCTTGTGCTCTCTCGTGTAGAGCGAAACCGCCGGTGTCGAGACGAAGCTGTCAGCCAGAAAAACCTTGAGGCCCATCGACGAGAGCACCTCCGCCGTATAACGGGCGAACTCCTTCGACATGAAGCGGGTGTCGTAACCGACGCAGACGCCGTTCGGCTTGTTCGGATGGGTGAGGAAAAATTTGCCGGAGGCCAGCGCTGCCAGTTTGAGATTGTCGTAAGTGTACTCTTTGGCTATAATTGCCCGCCAGCCGTCGGTTCCGAATTTGACTTGCATTGTGATGTGGATTTAATATAATGGTGCTAAATCGCTGGTGAAGCTTTTTGCGTATTCACCCGTTTCCTTCCAGTTCGCTATTTTTCTGACTTTATATATAAAATACGTTTTCCTGTTCGATGATGCAATCACAGCAAGCGATCCGCCCGAAGAAGCTGTTCGTCCTGGCCGGAGAGGTTTCCGGCGACCTTCATGCGGCTGGCCCCGTGCGCGAGCTGCTCGCCGAAAGGCCCGGCACGAAGGTGTTCGGCGTGGGGGGGCGCAAGCTCGCCGAACTTGGCGCGGAGCTGCTCTACACCACCGACCAGATGAGCATCATGGGCTTCGTCGAGGTGTTCAAACATGCGCCGTTTCTGCGCAAGGTGATTCGCGACCTCAAGGCGGCGGTGGTGCGCGAAAAGCCCGACGCGGCGCTGCTCGTCGACTATCCCGGCATGAACCTGCACATGGCGGCGTTTTTTCGCAAACTCGGCATTCCGGTGATCTACTACATTTCGCCGCAGGCGTGGGCCTGGAAGGAGCGGCGGGTCGAGAAGATTCGCGCCTGCGTTGACCGTCTGCTGGTGATCTTCGATTTCGAGGTAGATTTCTACCGCCGCCACGGCATCGAGGCGGAGTTCGTCGGCAATCCGGTGGTCGAGGAGCTGGCGGAGCTGAAGCTCGCGCCGAAACCGGAGTTTCTGGAACGGATGGGTATCGATCCCTCCGCCCGCATCGTCGGCCTTCTGCCGGGCAGCCGCCGACAGGAGATCGAGAAAATCTTTCCCGAGATGCTCGGCGCAGCGAAACTCATCCAGCATGACGCCAAAACGGTGTTTCTGCTTGGTCGCTCGCCCCATCTCGATGCCTCGCTTTTTGACCGCCACCTGCGCGAGGCGGGCATCGAGACGCTTGCCTGCTCTTCGTACGAACTGATGCAGTACAGCGATCTCGCGCTCGTCACCTCCGGCACGGCGACGCTCGAATCGCTCTGCTTCGGCGTACCGATGGTGGTGCTTTACAAAACCGCGCCGCTGAACTATTTTATCGGCAAGCGGCTGGTGAAGCTTCACAATATCTCGCTCGCCAACATCGTCGCCTGCGGATTGCTCTCGGAGCGCCAGGCCGTGCCGGAGCTGATCCAGCACCGGGCCAGCGCCGCCGAAATCGCCCGCGTGGCGCTGAACATACTTGGCGATCCGGCGGTGAACTCTGCCATGAAGCGAGAGCTTCGGGAGGCGCGGGCGCGTCTCTCTTCCGATTCGCCGTCGCGCCATGTAGCCTCCGTTTTGCTTGAATATCTATGACCGAATAATCATGACTACGATTATCAATTATCTGACCAGCCATCCC
>JAAXWU010000136.1 GCA_013334855.1 Chlorobaculum sp.
AGTATCGATTCAACAAATAAAACCGAACGAATTATGAAAAACGGTTTTCTCGCCCTTATGCTTGCAGGTGTCTGCCTGATACCTTCTCTGTCACTTGCAGATACACCGTATGTGAGCGTTTCTTTCGGTGGTGCGGAACTGAATAACTCCAGATACACCTATTACGGATCAAACATCAGCAATGCCATCGTTTTCAAGGAAAGCATGACCTATGGAGGCGCAATAGGTTTGCGGGGTGATGGTTACCGCCTTGAAGCGGCTTATGGACACCAGCAGAATAAAGCTGACAAGATCAGTAAACAACTAATTCCTAATAGTTACACATTCATCCCAGTGCAGGGTACAGGCGATGACAAGGTTTCGATCAACTCGTATATGGTGAATGGTTACCTTGATATGGATCAGGATGCGAGTATCGACCCTTACGTTATGACCGGTATCGGATTGGTGAACATAAAAGCGAGCGGGCCGACGATGTATTCCGCAAGCAGTACGGTTTTTGCATGGCAATTCGGCCTCGGTGCGAGCATCAAGGTTTCAGAACACCTGTTGATCGATCTTGGCTTCAGATACCTCAAACCCTCCAATTATACGTCAACTGAACTCGAAAATTTGAAAGTTTCGAATTCAAGCAAGAATCTCATGACCGGATTGCAGTATGTCTTCTGATCTGTGACAGGATGCGCATAGATACAATGTTCGCCTGAAAACTTCAGGTTTTGAAGAAAGGATAGTCTGAAATGAAAAGGAGGTGAAAACGCCTCCTTTTTTGATTATGCCGTACCCCCTACCTGCGCCTGATGAACACTCCGGCAACAATATATCGCAAAAGCTGAAAGATGCCGGTTCCGAAAAGTCAGCCCTTCCTTCGAATGGCGAGCGTCCATACCAGCCCTCCATCAAACGACGTCAATCAAAGAAACTAATAAGTAATTTTAAAACACTTTCCGAAAATAATGACGGATTGAATGAACGACGTAATTGTGTGTTTGGCGTCAGAGACAACTTGACGCCGCTGAAGAAGTATCTGTGTTATGATCTCGACTTTGTATTATAAAGCTCTTTTCTTACAATCATGAATCAAAAATCGCTTTAACCAGGCAGGCTCCGGGCTTCCAATACCGCTGGGATGCCTTGCCGGATGATTGAGTCCGACCGCACGATCTCGATCGTGACATGAAAATCCAGGGCCGGGAATCTTCATGGAATGATGCTGGTTAAGAGTGTTAATAGTCGCCTGAAGAGCTTCGATGCTGCGTCTATAGCGTTTCGGTATCCGTATGTCTATGAGGAGCATCGCTCTTTGAAAACGGCTTGTCAACGAGTTACGCTGAGTTTCGTTATATTGTTTGACAAGCCATTCCCTTGCATGGCGTTAATGCCTTGAGGATCGCTTGCGCAGTAGATCGGCTGCGAAGAACGGGCCGTGAAGAGGAGCGCTTGATTTCTGAATTTTCGCCGTCTTTGTTATAACGTGAGTTCCAGCCGGATACCTATCGAATGGAGCATGAACATTTTTCGACCGTTTTGAATACCTATGACTGTCAATAAAGAGTCTTTTACCAAGCGCACGGTTCCGACCGCCTGGCGCGAAATACCATACAACTACACCTCCGCGAGTGACCGGCAGGCGATTTCGTTCATTCTCGGCGAAGAGGTTGTCCGGCAGATCGAGGAGCTGCGCGACCTCCGCGTCACGGGACGCTCGGCTCGCCTGCTGATGCAGCTCTTCGGTGATATACTCATTCATGGACGCAATCCCTATCTGTTCGAGGAGCTGATCTCGTCCGAGAAGCGCCGGAACCGTATTTTCGAGCACGCCCGCAAGGACATGGAGACCATCCAAGCCTCGGCCAACGGCGAGCCGAGAGTGCTGGCGATTGTCGAGATTCTGCACGCCAAGCTCGATAAGTTCCGCGGCGAGATCGAGCGCTTGCCGGAGTTCCGGCGCAGAGTCCGCAAAGAACTGGCTCCCATCGTCGGCGCGAAGAACGTGCTCTTCGATCCTTTTTCGATTGTCGCCCACGCCACCGACGCCACCGACTGGCGCTTGTACCTGCCGGTGGCCGTCGTCACGCCGGACGAGGAGGCGCAGGTCGCGCCTTTGATCGGGGCTATCGCCCGGCTCGGGCTGCGCGTGATTCCTCGCGGCGCGGGCACCGGCCTCACCGGAGGCGCGGTGCCGCTGCGCTCGGACTGCGTCATCATCAACACCGAGAAGCTGAACCGCGTGCGCGGCATCACCGAGCGCACCTTCCACCTGAAGGATGGCCACACGGTGACGGGCAGCGTGATCGAGGTCGAGGCGGGGGTCATCACCGAGGCGGCCATGCACCACGCCGACGAGCACGGCCTGGTCTTCGCCACCGACCCCACCAGCGAGTGGGCCTGCACCATCGGCGGCAACATCGCCGAGAACGCGGGCGGCAAGATGGCCGTGCGCTGGGGCACCTGCATCGACAACCTGCTCGAATGGAAGATCGCCATGCCGGGCGCTCAATTGTGGACCGTGCGCCGAACCGACCATCAGTTGCGCAAGATTCTGCCCGAGGATACCGTGACCTACGAGGTGCTCGACCAGCACGGCGCGCCGCTCAAACGCATCGCGTTGCGCGGCACCGAAATCCGCAAGCAGGGGCTGTGGAAGGACATCACCAACAAGGCGCTCGGCGGCGTGCCGGGATTGCAGAAGGAGGGCACCGACGGCGTCGTCACCTCGGCGGTCTTCGTGCTCTATCCGAAATACGAAGCGAAGCGCACGCTCTGCCTGGAGTTCTTCGGCCCCGACATGGACGAGGCGAGCCGCGTGATCGTGGAGCTGTCGAAGGCGTTCCCGTACCAGAAGGTCGATCACGAAACGCTGCTGGCGCTGGAGCACTTCGACGACGAGTACATCCGCGCCATCGACTACAAGGTGAAGGCCACGCGCCCGCAGACGCCGAAAGCGGTGCTCCTGATCGACATCGCCGGACACGCGGAGGAGGAGGTCGAGGCGGGCGTGGAGCGCGTTCGCGTGCTGCTCGAAAAGCATCCGAACACGCTGATGTTCGTGGCGCGAGACCAGGCGGAGAGCATTCTCTTCTGGCAGGATCGCAAAAAGCTCGGCGCGATTGCCCGCCGCACCAACGCCTTCAAGCTGAACGAGGATATCGTCATCCCCATCGAGCAGCTCGCCGTCTTCGCCCGCTTCATCGACGACCTGAACGTCGAGGAGGAGCGTTACGCGCAGGTAAAGTACGTCGAGCGGATCGAGGCGATGCTGCACGCAAGCAGCAATCCCGAAAGCCTTTCGCCATTCGAGGCAAAGATTCCGGCGGGCCTCGGCCTCTGCGATCTGATCCGCAACCGCCTCGAAGCCGCCGATCCGCTGCTGTTGCGTTCGCTGACGCTGTTGCAGGAGTTCCGTGCGGAGCTGAACCAGCTCTTCCGCGGCTATCCGAAAACACTCGACGCCATCGAAGCGGCCTACAAACACGCTCGCGACCGGCGCATCGTGCTGGCCACGCACATGCACGCCGGCGACGGCAACGTGCACGTCAACGTGCCGGTGCTCTCCAACGACCGCCCGATGCTCGAACGGGCCGATCACGTCATCGACATGGTGATGGAAAAAGTAATTTCGCTTGGCGGCGTCGTCTCCGGCGAACACGGCATTGGCGTAACGAAGCTGAAGTATATGGACAAAGCTCGCATCGACGAGCTGACCGCCTATCGCCGCGAGGTCGATCCGAAAGGGATCATGAACCCCGGCAAGCTGGAGGATTACGAAGCGCTGAACCACATCTTCACGCCATCGTTCAACCTCCTGGAGCTGGAGGCGCACATCCTCAAGCGCGGCAAGCTCGAAGCGCTCTCCAAAAAGGTGGACTACTGCATCCGCTGCGGCAAGTGCAAGCCGGATTGCTGCGTCTACTACCCGGCGCGGGGCATGTTCTATCACCCGCGCAACAAGAACCTCGCCATCGGCTCGCTCATCGAGGCGCTGCTCTACGACGCCCAGCGCGAGCGCTCGACCGCCTTCGAGTTGCTGCAATGGCTGGAGGAGGTCGCCGACCACTGCACCATCTGCCACAAGTGCCTGAAGCCCTGCCCGGTGGACATCGATTCGGGCGAGGTGTCGATTCTCGAACGGGAGATCCTCGCGGCGCGCGGCCTCAAAAATTCGCCACTCATCACCAAGATGACGCTGAACTACCTGGCCAACCGCTCGCCCTTTTACAACAAGGTGTTCCGTAACGCGGTGCTGCGGATGGGCGGCGCGGCGCAGCGTGCTGGCACGAAGCTGACCGCCCCGCTCCAGGCCTCCATAGAGGCGCAGAATGTGATACCGCCGCTGCGCCTGCTGCGCTCGCCCGTGCCGCCGGTGCCGGAAAAGACACTGCGCGACCTGCTTCCGGCCTGCGAAAACGATCAGGTACTCGTCTTCGAACCGGCGGGCAAGGAGGCCACCTCGACGGTCTTCTACTTCCCCGGCTGCGGCTCGGAGCGTCTGCACTCGACCATCTCGATGGCCTCGATCCACATCCTGCTCGAAACCGGCACGCGCGTGGTGCTGCCGCCGCCCTTCCTCTGCTGCGGCTTCCCGCTGAATGTGAACGCCAAGAGCGAAGAGTACGCCTCGATTGTGCTGCGCAACACGGTGATGTTCAGCCAGATACGCGAGATGTTCTCCTATCTCGATTTCGAGGCCTGCGTCATTTCGTGCGGCACCTGCATGGAGGGGCTCGAAAACATGGATGCGCCAAAGCTTTTCGGCAACCGGATCGTCGATGTGTCGCGATACGCTTACGAAAAAGGGATGCGGGTTGACGGCGGCGCGACGGAGAGCCTCTACCACGCCCCGTGCCACGACTCGCTCAAGGGCAAGGCGTGCGACCTCCTGCGCGATGTCGGAGGCTTCGGCAAAGTGACCGACGTGCCGCACTGCTGCTCGGAGGCCGGCTCGCTGGCGCTATCCAGACCGGACATCACCGACTCGATGCTGCATCGCAAGCGCGAAGCGCTGAAGGAGTCGATGCACGGCGCGGAGACGGCGACGATTCTCACCAACTGCCCGTCATGCGTGCAGGGCCTCGGACGCAACCGCGAGATGGGCGTCGAACCCAGGCACATCGCCGTAGCGCTCGCCGAAAAACACTCTGGCCCCGACTGGATGGAACGCTTCCTCGCCCA
>JAAXWU010000230.1 GCA_013334855.1 Chlorobaculum sp.
GTCTGAAAACCGTGACCTCGCCGAACGGCGTCATCGACCACCCGTTCAACACGGCGGCGCTGACCCTCGGATCGGGCGGAACCTTCTTCGCCCGCGCCATGGATCGTGATGGCAAGTACCTTCGTTCTGTCCTGCACCGCGCCGCCCAGCACAAGGGCACTTCGCTCGTGGAGATTTACCAGAACTGCCCGATCTTCAACAACAGCGCCTTCGAGGCCTTCGCCGGTCAGGAGAACAAGGACGAGCGCACTATTTACGTCGAGCAGGACATGCCGCTGGTCTTCGGCAAATTCCGCCAGAAAGGCATCCGTCTCGATGGTTCAACGCCGGTGGTCGTCGATCTCTCCAGCGGAGACTTTTCTGAAAACGACCTCTGGATTCACAACGAGCGGGACATCTTCAAGGCAAACCTGCTGGCCCGCTTTTTCGATGATCCGCTCACGGTTGAAGACTTCCTGCCGCGCCCCTTTGGCGTGTTCTATGTGGAAGATCGTATGCCCTACGAGGATGCTCTCACCGCTCAGATTGAATTCGCCCAGCAGAAAGGCGTCGGCACTCTCGAAGAGTTGCTCAAAGGAGATAGCGCTTACAATATCAAGTAAGTGTCTCAAATATAACGAGTTAACAAAAAAGCCATCTCGAAGAACGGGAAGGCTTTTTTGTTATTACTCCGGCAACAAAAAAAACGCAATCGCTGCCGTTGAAAGAATTTTGGCTAAAGCCCTGATTTATTTTGTTTTATCCACATACCCCGGACTGAAGTCCGGGGCAATTGTTTAAGCGTATTTATGGCCGGAGCAATAAGTGGAATTGGCGAGAGTCAACGCAGAGTGTATGCGGTGGAGGTTTTGGACAAATGGCGAGGAATCGCGGATGAAAGGCCAATTCCATTATCAATTATCAATTGTCCATTATCAACTACTCCTGCCACACACCCATGCCCGAGAACTTGGCGATTCGCTCATCGACCAGCGTAGCGGCATCTTTTTTCAGCAAGCCTTGTAGTTCCTCCATCAGAATCGACTTGAGCGTCGAGGCCATCGCTTCGGGGTTGTGGTGAGCGCCGCCGAGCGGCTCCGGCACGATCCGGTCGATGATGCCCTGCGCGAGCAGATCGTCGGCCGTCAGCTTGAGCGCTTCGGCGGCCTGCTCCTTGAAGTTCCAGCTCCGCCAGAGAATCGACGAGCAGCTCTCCGGCGAAATGACCGAGTACCAGGCGTTTTCAGCCATGAGAATGCGGTTGCCGACGCCGATACCAATCGCACCGCCGCTGGCGCCTTCGCCGATGATCACGCAGATGACCGGTACTTTCAGCTTCGCCATCTCGTAGAGATTCCGCGCAATCGCCTCGGCCTGTCCGCGCTCCTCGGCCTCGATGCCGGGAAACGCGCCGGGAGTGTCGATGAGCGTGATGATCGGTTTGCGAAATTTTTCAGCGAGTTTCATCAGGCGGAGCGCCTTGCGGTAGCCCTCGGGTTGCGACATGCCGAAATTGCGGTACAGGTTCGACTTGGTGTCGCGCCCTTTCTGGTGGCCGATCACCATGACGCTTTGCGAAAATCCTCTCTCCTCATCTTCGATCCGGGCGAATCCGCCGATGATCGCCTTGTCGTCGCCGAAATTGCGATCTCCCGACAGCTCGACGAAGTCTTTCGTCATCATGTAGA
>JAAXWU010000027.1 GCA_013334855.1 Chlorobaculum sp.
AAGCCATTATGCCCTACACCTGACGAGCTGTATGGCATGGCCCAAGGTTTGGTTTGTTGTTTTTATTCAATCCGACTATATAATAAAAATTCCCACTGACTTATACAGAATTGTCAATAATTTTTTAAGGCTGAAAGTTGCAGGTGAACGGAAAAATAGGAGAAATTGAGGACGATTTCGATTTCGATGGCGATTTCGACCTCTTTGTCTGGATACTGATGATCACCCATGACACGGAAGCCGTGAAACCCGGCTGAACCCGGAAAGCCAGTCAAAATCGATGGACGGGGTTTCTATCCTGTTGTCAGAGTTAGTTTTGAATCACTCTGCCGCTACTGGTGGGTCTGTTGTTTTTCAGCAGCACTCCGTGCGATTGCGATAACCCGGCTTTCAATTATCACTCTTCCATCATCATTCAAAATACATCTCCCCATGCTCCGCTCAATCGAACAGTTCATCTTCAGGCATCTGACGCCGTTGTCGATCCGGTGGCTTCCGGCTCCGGAGATCGCACGGGCTTCCGGGCTGGCGGCGGAGGTCTATCGCCAGCTCGATGCTGAGTTCATGGCCGTGCCGCCGATTACCCTGCACCATCTCGATCCGCAGCTCATGGCGGGGTTGTGGAGCGCCTGCCGGGAGTCGCTGGTCGCCGGGCCTGATCGCACGATGAAGGAGCTGATCGCAGTCGCCGTGTCGCAATCCAACCGCTGCCCCTACTGCGTGCAGGCGCACACCTCGATGCTGCTTGGCGCGGATGACCGTCCAGCGCTCGATGCGGCCGCAGCAGGCGGGCAACCGGGCGGAGCGCTCGCGACGCTTGCAGCATGGGCTTCGGCGACGGGCCGCAAAGCTTCGCTCCCTGCCGGGTCGCCGCCCTTCACGAAGCGACAGGCTCCGGCCTTCATGGCCACGGCGGTACTGTTCCACTACATCAACCGGATGGTCAACATCTTTCTCGACGAGACGATGATGCCCGTCGTGGGAAAAGTACCGGTGGTCGGAGAGCAGGCGTTCAGGATGTTCAGCAGCGTGACCTCGGGACGCATCGTGCGGATCGACGCGAGTCCGGGAGTGTTTCTAACGGAGCAGTCGGCGATGACGCTGCCGGAAGCGTTCGGCTGGGCGGCGGATGATCCGGCGGTGGCGGGCGGGTTGCTGCGCTTCGCGGACGCCATTCGCAATGCCGCCAATGCGTCGGTTAACCCTGAGGTTCAGGCACTGGTGAAGCAGCACGTCTCGGATTGGGAGGGCGAGCCGCCGGGCATCGGCAAGGGATGGCTCGATGCGGCAGTGAGCGAATTGCCGGAGCGCCTGCGCCCGCAAGCGCGGCTCGCGCTGCTTGCCGCGATGGCTTCGTGGGCGGTTGACGGCAGCGAGATCGAGTCGTGTAAGCGAGCCGGTCTCGACGACCGTGCGTTGCTTGAAACAACTGCTTTTGGCGCGTTTCTTGCTGCCGAGCGAATTGCCTGGTGGCTGGGCAGGTAGAGCGGTAGTATTGCGAGAAGGGACGACAGGGACTTCAAGGACATAAAGGACGAAAGGGAATGCGTGGAGATTTTGCGTCCGCATTGCAGTCCCTGAAGTCCTTTATATCCCTTTTGCAGGATTTTTGCCTCCCAGGGTGTGGCCCCAAATATGCACTCACCTCACCGCACCACCAGAACCGGGTAGTCGATGTTGTCGATCAGTTCGCGGAGGGTCTCGGCGGGCAGGTTCATGCCTTCGCCGATGACAATGAGGCCGGAGTCGATCATGCGGATGAAGCTGGCGAGTTGCTTGCCTTCGGTGAAGGGTAGGTGGTAGTATTCGGTTTCGATGTCGCGCCCGCTCATAAGCGCCTCCGTAACCTGTCGGCAACGCTCGACGGCTTCGGGATCGGGATCGGTGACGAGCAGGTGGAGCGTGCTTTTCGGCCCGGCGATTTCGAGCGCTGTGACGAGTGCGCGCTTCGAGGCTTCCGAGCCGTCGCAGAGCAGCAGCAGCGGCCCTTCGGCGGCGGTGACGCCGGGGCGCATCAGCATCACGTTCATCTTGCCTTCGCTGAGCGCCGTGCGGGCGGTCGAGCCGAGGCCCTTGCGACACGACGGCGAGCGTCCGCTGCGCCCCAGCACGAGCATGTCCGCTTCGGGCGCGGCCCGCATGAGCTGCTCCGGCACCATGCCCCGCAGTACGCGGAAGGTGTGCTGGAGCGTCCGGGCTTCGGCGGCGCGCTGCAAGAGTTCGCGGGCTTGCGCTGCCTGTTGCCGGAGCAACCGTTCGAGCTGCGCGGCGTCGAGCTTCGTGGTGGTCGAGCTGTAGAGCCGCACCTCCTCGGCGAAGGGCAGGCCCGCCATGTGCAGGAGGTTGATGTCCTCGACGAAGATGCCGATCAGCTCCGCCTTCAGCCTCCCGGCCATCTCGGCGGCGGCTTCGAGCGACGCCTTGCTGTGCGGCGAGCAGTCGATGGCGACGGCTATTGACTGGATTACGCGGTTTTTCGTCGTTGACGTCATGTCACAGTACATCTAAAATCTGTTATGCGGTTCGACTGCTCTTCTCATGCTCCCCGGTTTGAAAACCGGGGCAATGTGAGTGCAAGCGTTCAGAATGTCCGTCGGGTTGAAACCCCTTCTGAATGTAACAACCGTTTCCACGCTTCATCAGCCTTTTCCGCCAAATCGGGATCACTTCAGTGAACCGTTTCATCGCCCGGCTTTTTGTCGAACGATTTCTGCTTTTCGGCCATCTTCCTGAGCCGGTCGTAAACCCTCGCGTTGACCGTGCCTGCGGGCCATGCTCCCGAGGCGTCGGCTTCTCCAGCCGGAACGCCGGTCAGGAGTTCGATGCCTTCGTCGATGTTCGTGACGGGCCAGATCGAGAAGAGTCCCGATTCAACCGCCTTGACAATATCCTGCCGGAGCATCAGGTTCCGTATGTTCGAAGCGGGAATCAGCACGCCGTGGCGTCCGTCGAGGCCGCGCTCTTTGCAAAGATCGAAAAATCCCTCAATTTTTTCATTGACGCCGCCGATGGCCTGCACCTGGCCGTGCTGGTTGACCGAGCCGGTCACGGCCAGCCACTGCCGGATCGGGATGCCGGAGATCGCCGAGAGCAGGGCGTAGAGTTCGGCAGAGGAGGCGCTGTCCCCTTCGACGCCGCCGTAGGATTGCTCGAACACCAGTGTGGCGGAGAGCGAGAGCGGCTCGTCGGCGGCGTAGCGCGAGCCGAGGAATCCCGACAGAATCATCACCCCTTTCGAGTGAATCGGGCCGCCCATCTCGACCTCGCGCTCGATGTCGATCACCTCGCCCTTGCCGAGGCGCACCCGCGCCGTGATGCGGCTCGGGCTGCCGAAGCTCTCTTCGCCAAGCGAATAGACCGAGAGCCCGTTGATCTGACCGGCCTGTTCCGATGCAGTGTCGATCAGAATCATTCCCCGCATCATCGCATCCCTCATGCGCTCCTGGATGCGCGAGGCGCGGTATCGCTGCGCTTCGAGCATCGCCTCGACATCCTCGGCGCTCACCTGCGTCCGCCCGTTTTGCGCGGCGTGATACTCCGCTTCGTGGGCGAGGTCGCGGACGGCCTGAAGGTTCGAGGAGAGCCGCGTGGCGTCGCCCGCCATGCGGGAGCCGTGCTCGACGATCCGGGCCACCGCGCCTCGGTCAAAGGGCAGGAGCTTGTCGCGCACGGCTATCGAGCCGACCAGATGCGCATAGGCCAGATGCGTCTCCGGGTTGCGCTCCATGTCGTTCTCGAAATCGGCGGCCACCTTGAACAGCTCGTTGAAGTCGGGATCGTAGGTGCTCAGGAGGTAGTAGAGCCGCCGTTCGCCAAGCAGGATCACCTTGACGTCGAGCGGTATCGGTTCCGGTTCGAGCGAGATGGTGCTGACCAGGCTGAAGAGCTGGGCGAGCGATTCGATGCGGATCTGGCGGGTGCGGAGCGCTTTCTTGAGCGCCTCCCAGGCGAAAGGTTCGAGCAGGAGGCGACGGGCGTCGAGAATCAGGTAGCCGCCATTGGCCCGGTGCAGCGCGCCCGGCTTGATCAGTGTGAAGTCGGTGATGAGCGTGCCCATCTGCGCCGCGTGCTCGATGTCGCCCACGAGGTTCATACAGGCGGGCTTGTCTTCGAGGATCACCGGTGAGCCGTCGAGCTTGCCGTTATCGATCATGACGTTGATCCGGTAGCGGACGGCCGAGCGCTTGCGTCCGGCAAGGCTGAAAAGCGGCGGCATCATGATCGGCCCATCTTCCGGCGCATCCTTTTCGAGGAACTGGCCGAAATTTTCGATCATGTCCTTTTCGACCTCGTCGATGTAGCGCGAAACCTCTTCAATATCCTTGTATC
This sequence comes from Chlorobaculum sp., assembly GCA_013334855.1. Lineage (GTDB taxonomy): Bacteria > Bacteroidota > Chlorobiia > Chlorobiales > Chlorobiaceae > Chlorobaculum. The sequence continues at coordinate 4,330 of JAAXWU010000027.1, forward strand.
TCGTCCTGATCTCCTCCATGAGCGGCTTCAGGGTGAATGCCGAAACCTCCCGGTTCAGCTCCTTGATCCTCTCGGCGGTCTCGCGCTGCCACTTGGGGAACTGCGCCATGATCGATTGCAGGCTGCCGCGGAGACGGTCGATCTCCTTCTCGATCTTGTCGCGCTCCTCCTTTTTCATCGCCATGTAGTCGTCGGGGGCGATCACCTTCTCCTCGATCACCGGCGCGAAGGCGAATCCTCCCGGCGTGCGGATGAGGGAGATGCTGTGCTCGCGGGCGTCGGTTTCGAGGGTCTCGATGGCGCTCGCCTGCTTCTCCAGCAATGACTCGCCGATCTCCTTCTCTCTTGCCTGGTACTCTTCGCTGCTGAAGGCGGCGGGCATGACGCTGAAGAGCGTCTCGACGAGGTGATCCATGTCGTTGCTCAACCGGCACGCCTGGCCGGGCGGCAGACGGAGCGCTTTCGGATTTCGCGGCTTCGAAAAGTTGTAGACGTAGCACCAGTCATCGGGCCGCGCACGACCGGGGGCGATGGCGTTGAGGAATTGCCGCACGGTGGTCTCCTTGCCGGTACCGGAGGGGCCGAGGGCGAACAGGTTGAAGCCGTCGTGCCGGATGCCCATGCCGAGCCGGATCGCTTCGAGGGCGCGCTTCTGGCCCGCGATTTCGGTCGAGCCATCGAGTTCGGCGGTGGTGCCGAATTCGAACGAGCCGGGATCGCACCGGTTGAAGAGTTGCGCAGGGAGAAGTTTTTCGGGAACGGGCATGGTGGATGCTCCTTTTTTCGGGCGGCGAAAGAGTGTCAAGCCAAAGCGACCTTCCACCGGAATCGGAAGGCCGCCTCAAAGAAAGCTCTGCGTTGGTTACGCTTTATTTTAAAGAACTTTCAGTTGCCTGAAAATGGTTCCCCGCCGCCGCTCGTCAGCCCGCCTCTTCCTCCTCGATAGCCTTGCGCAGGTGCACCGGCTCCACCTCTTTCTTGCGAAGCCGCAGGTTGAGCATCTCCACCGAGACCGAGAAGGCCATCGCGAAGTAGATGTAGCCTCTCGGGAACTCGAAGCCGGCCCCTTCGGCCACCAGCGTCGCGCCGACCAGAATCAGAAAGCTCAGGGCGAGCATCTTGATGGTCGGGTGGCGCTCGACGAAATCGCCGATCGCTTTGGAGGCGATCATCATGACGAAAACAGCGATCATGATGGCGAGGATCATGACCGGAATATCCTTGGCCAGCCCCACGGCGGTGATGACCGAGTCGAGCGAGAAGACGATGTCGATGATGGCGATCTGGATGAGCGTCATGACGAAGTTCGAGGCGGAGCGCTCGCTGATGCTCTCTTCCGCCCCTTCGAGGCTCTGGTGAATCTCGTGGGTGCTCTTGGCAAGCAGGAACAGACCGCCACCGAGGAGGATGAGGTCGCGCCCGGTGACGCCGTGGCCGAAAGCGCTGAACAGTTCGTTGGTGAGTCGCATGACCCAGGTGATCGACAGGAGCAGCGCGATACGGGTGAGCATCGCCAGCCCGAGACCGAGCATCCGGCCCGGATTCTGCTGTTCGGCAGGCATTCGACCGACGATGATCGTCAGAAAAATGATGTTGTCGATACCGAGGACAATTTCAAGCGTCGTCAGCGTCAGGAGGGCGATCCACGCCTCGGGACTGTAAATCCATTCCATATGGGTGCAGGAAAATCGAAATGAGGGTTGTCGTTAATAAGTACGAGAAGTTACATCCGCAGAGGCAGACCGACAAAAATACGATTCATTATGGCCGATATTGCTACATTTAAAGCAAGGCTTTTTCATTTTTATCGACATCGAAATCGATTTCGATGAGGAGTGATGCCCCCTTTATTGAAACAACCCATGCCCAAGCCCTACGACGCCAACGCCCATGTCAGCCTGCAGCGATACTTTGACAGCGGCAGAACCCGATCATACGAATGGCGGGCGCGGCAGCTTCGCGGCCTCGATGCGTTTGCGTGCGAACGCGAGGCGGATATCTCTGCCGCGATTCATGCCGATCTCTGCAAACCTGCCGGAGAGATATGGCTGGGCGAGACGTGGTTCGTCCGCAGCGAAATCCGGTACGCGCTGAAGCATCTCCGCCAGTGGATGCGGCCCCGGCGGATGAGCGTGCCGCTGCCCTACCAGCCGGGCAGCGCCTTCATCGAGCGCGATCCGGTTGGCGTGGCGCTGATCATCGGCACGTGGAACTATCCGGTAGCGCTCACGCTCGGGCCACTCGTGGGAGCGCTTGCGGGCGGCAACTGCGTGGTGCTCAAACCATCCGAGATGGCTCCGGCGACGTCGCGCCTCCTCGCCGAAAAGCTCGGGCGTTACCTCGATGCCGATGCGCTCAAGGTGGTCGAGGGGGACGGCGCAGTCTCGGCGGCGCTGCTCGAACATCGCTTCGACCACATCTTTTTCACAGGCAGTCGCTTGAAAGGGCAGATGATAATGGAGGCCGCGGCGCGTCATCTTACGCCGGTAACGCTCGAACTTGGCGGCAAATGCCCCGTCATCGTCACGGAGAAGGCCGATCTGCGCGTAGCCGCCCGGCGGATCGTGTGGGCAAAGTTCACGAATGCCGGCCAAACCTGCGTCGCGCCCGACTACCTGCTCGCGCACGAGTCGGTTGAAGAGCCGTTGCTGGCATTGATGAAGGAGGCGATTGAGGAGTTTTACAGCTCCGATCCGCAATCGAGCGCCGACTATGGCCGCGTCGTGGACGTGCGAGCCTTCCGCCGGATCGATGCGCTGATGCGCGAAGGCGAACTCTGCGCTGGAGGATGCGGTGACGAGGCTTCCCGCTATATCGCGCCGACCATTATACGGAACGTCGCGGCGGATTCACGGCTCATGGAGGATGAAATCTTCGGCCCGGTGCTTCCGGTGCTCACCTTTTCATCGCTCGCGGAGGCGGTCAGTATCGTGCGTTCCCGGCCCGATCCGCTCGCCGTCTATCTCTTCTCCCGCGACCACACGGAGCTCGATCATCTGCGAACGAACACCCGGAGCGGCGGCGTCTGCTGCAACGACCTGATGTTCCAGATCACCATTCCCGGCCTGCCGTTTGGCGGACGCGGAATCAGCGGCATAGGCCTCTATCACGGCAAAGCGGGATTCGAGACCTTCACCGCGCCGAGGAGCGTGCTCCGCCGGAGCACCTTTCCCGATCCCGCCATGCGCTACCCCCCTTTCGGTGGAGGTCGCCTGGCGCTTCTCAAGCGGATTTTCACCATCTTCTCGTAGGTATGGAGACAGTGAACAAGGCATCGGAACGCACCGGCCTCGCCTTTGGCGGCGGCGTGGTGCTCGGCGCGGCGCACATCGGCGTGCTCAGGGCGATGGAGGAGCTTGGCTTCAAGGCGGATTGCGTCGCGGGCACCAGCATTGGCTCCTTCATCGCGGCGATGCACGCCTTCGGCAAGAGCTGGCGGGAGATCGAAAAGGTAGCGCTGGAGCTTGACTGGCGCGACCTTTCGGGCCTCACCATCTCCGGCTACGGCCTGCTCTCGATCCGAAAGTTCGGCGAGATCGTCCGGGGCCAGCTCGGTTCGCGCCGAATCGAGGAGGCTCCGATTCCGCTCGCCATCGTCGCCACTGACATCTGCACCGGCAACAAGGTGGTGCTGCGCGAGGGCGACGTGGCCACGGCGGTCATGGCCAGCTCGTCGATTCCCGGCATCTTCAAGCCCGTCGAGCAAGGCGAAATGCTGCTGGTCGATGGCGTGCTGACCGAGAATGTGCCGGTCTCGCCGCTCAAAACGATGGGCGCAAGCCGGATCGTCTGCATCGATCTGCTTGGCCGCCACACCTTCCGGCGCCCCGAGCATCTGCCCGACCTTCTGCTCAACGCCTTCTACAGCGCCATGCGCGCCATTTCGCAGATTCAGATCAGGGAGGCGGACCTCGTCATCAGCCCCGATCTCTCCCGCTTCAGCCTGGTCGATATGTCCGCCGTGCCTCAGATTCTCGACACCGGCTACCGCGAATCGCGCCCGCTGCTCGAAGCCTGGATGGAGGCGCGATGAAACAGGCGCACCGGTTGTTTTTCGCGCTTCTGCTCTTTTGCCTGCCGGTTGCGGCCAGGGCGGAATTTCCGTCCGGCGCTTTGGGCATCGCCGTACCGTCGGAGCACGGGATCACCGTCGATGGCTCGCGGCTCGGCGATGCCGAGTACGATCTCTCGAAACCACGCGGCGGCGCGTTGCCACTGTTTGGCGCGAGCAGCGGGCTGTCGGGCCGTGCGTTGAGCCAGTCAACCAAGCTCGACGATGCAGGCAGCCGCTTTTCGGCGCTCACCGTCATGATCGAAAAAACCGTCGCGGATCATCGTCGGAATGAGGATTATCCATTCCTCAGCCCCTCGGTTTCGGCGGGGATGAGCCTTGCTTCGATGGATGTCGAGGTGCTCGGCGCAGATGCCGATGACGCCGCGTGGATCCTGCAACTCAGCGCAGGCGTGGCGATCCGCATGTCGCCCGGCGTCACGCTCGATCTCCGTTACCGCTACCTCAAACCCTTCGAGGATACTCTGTGGCTCGAAGGCGTTCCCGAATCGATCGGCATCGAGCCGCACAACCTGCTGCTCGGCGTGAGGGTCGGTTTCTGACGAGCTGTCGTTCACCAGGGACAGTCTCAAAAGCCGGGAACGGGAATGCACAAGCGGTGGTTTGCGTTCTGTAAAGCCCAGCGGTTCAACGCAAAAACAAGGAGGATGCAATGCCTATCCAAAGGTTACGGGAGTTCCTCGACAGTCATCACATCAAATACTTCGTCATCAGCCACTCGCCAGCATTCACGGCGCAGGATATTGCCGCCGCCGCCCACGTGTCGGGCAACGAGCTGGTCAAGACGGTGGTGGTCTCGATCGACGGCAACATGGCCATGGCGCTCTTGCACGCTCCCCGGCACCTTGATTTCGATCTGCTTCGCGATCTCTGCGGCTCGCGCAATGTCGTGCTTGCCGAAGAGGTGGAGTTCAGCGGACTCTTTCCCGAGTGCGAAATCGGCGCGATGCCTCCCTTCGGCAATCTCTACGGCATGGCGGTATACGCGGACGACGAACTCGACGAGAGCATGGACATCGTCTTCAGCGCGGGCACGCACCGGGAGCTGCTCCGTCTCTCCTGGTTCGATTACAAGCGACTGGTCAATCCCGTGATGGGCAGGCTCGCCTCCGCCCAGTAGCGCGACGCGGTTGGGGCATTCCTTAATCTTCACTGGCGGCGCGGCTTTTTAAGCGGGAAATATTACCTTTGACGGAGTTTGTAAGCCTCTTGAAAGGTATGGAACATCAAACGGCTGCTGCTGGGCTGCGCGTGTTCCATGAGTCAGATGCAATGATTATCAGCTTTTTGCCGCCGCCGATATGAAGGTAGCCTTATACGCGGGGACCTACGTCAAGGACAAGGATGGCGCCGTCCGGTCTATCTACCAGCTTGTAGCCTCCATGATAAAGAACGGGCACGAGGTCGTGGTCTGGACGCCCGATTTCACGCCCGGTTCGAACGGCATGGTTCCGGTCAACCTGACGCCGTCGGTGCCCATTCCGCTCTACCCCGACTACAAGCTCGGTTTCTACAACGCTGTGACCGAACGTCAGCTCGACGACTTCGCGCCCGACATCGTGCACATCTCCACGCCGGACATCGTTGGCCGCAAATTTCTGGGCTATGCGAAACGCAAGGGCCTGCCGGTCGGCTCGGCCTACCACACCGATTTTCCCTCCTACCTGAGCTACTACCATCTCGGTTTCGCAGAACCGGCGATGTGGCGCTCCCTGCGGAAATTCTACAACGCCTGCGACGTGACGCTTGCGCCCAACGAAAGCGTCCGCCAGCGGCTCACCGGCAAGGGGATCGAACGGGTGGAACTCTGGTCACGCGGCATCGACAGGGAGCTGTTCGACCCGTCCCGCCGCTCCACGAAGCTGCGCCAGGCGTGGAACGCCGAGGGGCGGACGGTCATCATCTACGCCGGTCGCTTCGTGCCGTACAAGGATGTCGAGGTGGTGATGAGCCTGTATGAGCGCTTCGCGGACGAAGGGCTCTCCGAGCGCGTGCGCTTCGTGATGATCGGCTCCGGCCCCGAGGAAGAACAGATGCGGCGGCGGATGCCGGATGCTGTGTTCACCGGCTACCTGACCGGTGCGGCGCTGCCGGAGGCCTACGCGAGCGGCGACATTTTCCTTTTCCCCTCGACCACCGAGGCGTTCTGCAACGTGGCGCTCGAAGCGCTCGCCACCGGCCTGCCCGCCGTGGTGTCGGACGTCGGCGGCTGTCAGGAGCTGGTCAAGCGCTCCGGTGGCGGCTTTGTCGCCAAAGCGGGTAACGTCGGGGAGTTCTTCGACTGCTGCACCAAGCTCATGCAGGATGGCGAGCTGTTCCGCAACATGCGCGAGCGCGGCCTCGTCTTCGCCGAGGACAAATCGTGGGCGGCCGTCAACGGACAGCTTATCGACCGCTACCAGAGGATGATTTCCGGGAACCGGAAGCACTGAATGCTTCGCTCCCGGAGAATCAAGTCATCTCGACATAGCGATAAACGTGTCTGAATGGCGACTATAATCCGGTATTGGACAATAATCGCGATGCAGATAAACCATCATAACCGATTCACCAAAGATACCATTTTCCGGTATTGAATACATAGACAGCCAGCGCGATATTCGTCACTCCATGCGCGACGACACAGCTCAGCAGATCTTTGCGAAGAATATATAACCCCGCCATCAGTAGACCGTAAGCGATGGATGCGGGCCATTCCGGGATGGTATGTCCGGCGGTGAATGCCAGCGTGGAGATGACAACCGCCGCCCAAGACCAGGCTCCCGGCTGGACATCATTGACGGATCGCTCATCCATTGCAATGGCGAGAGCATCTTTCGACTTTTGTTTCCTTGCCTCGTCCCACTGCAAAGCAACGCGGAAAACATATCCGCGCATCATCACCTCTTCGAAGATCGGAACAATAAAGCCCGCAGCAAGCAATCGCAAAGCAAAGGCGCTCTGAGACCACGGCTTTGCTTCCACAGCGGAGACAAATGGCGTCAACAATACAATCCAGAGAATCAACCCCACCACGCCAGCCAAAACGCCGACGAAAGTTGAAACAAGCGGCGACTTTGGGCCTTTGAATGAAAAGAACCACTGTTTTGCCCAAAGCAATGTGGCGGAGACGATAACGATGCGAAGGAGATAATTCACCTCCATCGGAAAGAAACGTTCAGCCACGGTCGCGATCAGCACATAGGCAAAATACGGGGCCGCATATGGAACCAGAAGCCTATGATTTGGAATCATCTGTTGCTACAGCCTTACTGGCTGCCTTTTCTTTTCGCGCCATTTCGGAGCGTCGGGTGCGAACAAAATCGAATATGGCGAATGGTATAAATAAAACGGCCATAAGCCTGTTAAAATCCATATGCCGGAACATCTCTGGATCGGTCGTGAACCACCCGTCATACAAGCACCAGAGGCCCAATCCAAATAAAAAGACAGACAAAAAGTAAGGCCCAAGCATCGGCGGCTGCTGAGGTTGATTTGGTTTCTGCGATTGCCCGGCCTGCTCGGGCTGTTTTTTCACTTCGGTCATTGGAGGACTTTTTTTTACTATTAAATGATTTATATATAAATCTGCTTTAATAAAATCAAACATCAGAATCAAACCCGGCCCAAACGGTAATGCTCATTTTCCAAGTTATTCTTCTACCCTTTTTTTCCAGTATACTGGCATTCTATGCGAATGAGCGACAGCAAGAATGACAACAATACCATTGTGAAGCATGTAAATTATTTTATATGGAAAACGATCGACCACCATTCTGCGAATATTGGGAAGCTCTTCTGTGCCAAGCTCGGGATACCTGCATATCCTGCGGGTGCACTCTTCCACCTTTTTAACAAAACGATGCCCTCTTCCCGGATATTCGTTCTCATAGTAACGAAATGACTCATCAAGCTCATCAGCCACCTCTGAATGAAAAATATATTTCATCGGTATTTACCGAACACCTCATCAGAGGAAATAAGCCTCGCTTCACCCTTGAGAACGGCTGCCTGTCTCTCGGCAGCAACATCCAGCCACGCTTTATCCACTTCAGGATCAGGCTTGTCAAGACTTTCGTAAAGCACCTCGATCAAAGCCAGTTTCTCGCTGGCATTCAGCATCAAAACCTCTTCCAGCAGCGTTTTATCCATTTGTCCTCCTTACGAAACTATTAAAAAAACAAATGATTGTAATTTCAAATATAGCGAAAACGCACATTAGATAAATACCTGGCCTCAGGAGCTCTCTGAAAATAGTTCATAATATTCGGATATAAAAAATCAGTTCTGTTCATCGCTTTTTATTCCCTTATAGACAATGATCGCAATTTTGAGCATAATTAAATATACCTGTATCGGCTGCAAATTTTTCCTGAGCGAAAAGCTCTCTTACTTTTGAATTAACTCGTAATATTCGATCAGAAAGAACATCCGGCAGTGTTATTGTCAATTGCATGAGTATTCACAGTTTCAGGTTCATCAGCGACACATCTAAGTACCATTTTTAACAAGAAGAAATTAATACATTATTTCACTCTACCCAAAAGAAGATGCTCTTGAATTACAGGCCTGGTACCAACAAGCCTTTCGTGATTGTGTGAACCCGAGTCAACCCTATCCCCACAATCCAGAAAAAAACTGTAAGTTCCATCTGAACCATCAATACACAGCCTATGAACTCACAACAACACGTTATCATCGGTCTTTCTGGCGGTGTCGATTCGGCGACGGCGGCTTGTTTGCTTGTTCGGCAGGGGTATCGGGTGACCGGGCTGAATGTCCGTGTGCTCGATACTCCCGAAGAATCGCCGGTGCTGAAGCCTTCGGCGATGCGGGTCAGCGATCTGGAAGAGTTTGATTTTCCGGTGTTTACGCTGAATCTGAGCGCGAAGTTCGCTCATGATGTCATCGGCTATTTTCATGACGACTACCTCGCCGGGCGCACGCCGAATCCCTGCATGGTGTGCAACAAGACGGTCAAGTGGTTCGGGCTGTTCGAGGCGATGCGGCAGCTCGGCGCGGATTTCGTCGCTACCGGCCATTACGCCCGCGTGGAGTCGAGCGACGGCGTGACGCGGCTTCGAAAAGGGGTCGATCCCGAAAAGGATCAGAGCTATTTCCTCTGGATGCTGAGCCGGGCGGAGCTTGCGCAAACGCTCTTTCCGCTCGGCGGCTACACCAAGCCCGAGGTGCGGGAGCTGGCGCGGTCTTACGGCGTTCATGCGGCGGAAAAGAAGGAGAGTCAGGAGATTTGCTTCGTGCCGCACGACGACTATTGCGCTTACCTCGCCGGGGCGATTCCCGGCCTCGAAGCGCGGGTGGCGGGCGGCGAGATTGTCGATCAGGCGGGCAGGGTGATAGGCCTCCACCGGGGCTACCCGTTCTACACCATCGGCCAGCGGCGCGGCCTCGGCGTCGCGACCGGCGAGCCGGTTTACGTGACGAAGATCAACGCCGCGCACAACCGCATCCATGTTGGCGGCAAGGCCGATCTCGAATGCCGCAGCCTCATCGCCTCCGGCATGAACTGGATCGGCATCGCCACGCCGGATGCGCCATTCGACACCGAAGCGCGAATCCGCTACCGCGACCGGCAGAGCGCTTGCACCGTTGAGCCACTCGAAAACAACCGGGTGAAAGTGACCTTCCGCGAACCCAAGCAGGGCGTGGCCTGCGGGCAGGCGGTGGTCTTCTACGACGGCGACGAGGTGCTCGGCGGCGGGATTATTACAGAGGTGAATCCCGAAACACAGGATCAGAAGAAATTGGGCTAAAGCCCGAATTTCTTTTTTGCCTGTCACCCCCGGCATGAATGCCGGGGCAATTATTGCTCTCTGTGATTCAAACGCTTAAACAATTGCCCCGGACTTTAGTCCGGGGTTAAAGGACAATCAAAAAAATCAGGGCTTCAGCCCAATTTCTTTTTCCATAGATCCTTTACGACAGGTTATCAACAAACCACTATACCAGGGCAGACACGCAGGTATGCCCCTACAGGTTATTCAATTTCAATTCACAACTCCAACCCATCCCACATGCTCACCCGCAATAACGACACCTTCACGTACCTCGATTTCAACCGCCATCGCGACCAGCAAAGCCCGCTGCTCGTCATGCTGCACGGGTATGGCAGCAATGAAAAGGATCTGCTCGGTCTGGCGCACTCTCTCGATGCGCGGCTTCGCGTCGTGAGCGTGCGTGCGCCGCTGACGCTCGCGCCGGAGATGTACGCCTGGTTCCCGATCGAGTTCACTGCGACCGGCATCAAGGTTGATCGTATGGCGGCGCATGAGGTGGCTGACAGGTTCGCGGCGTTCCTCGAAAAGCTGATCGAAACGCTTCAGCCGACCGGCGAGAAAGCGTTCCTCATGGGATTCAGCCAGGGGACGGTCATGAGCTACCTGACGGCGTTCCGCAACCCCGCGCTGTTGCACGGCGTGCTCGCCCTCAGTGGGCAGCTTCCCGATCCGCGGCCCGAGGCGGAGACGATGCTGGCAGGACTTGCCGAGGTGCCGTTCCTCGTGCAGCATGGGCTTTTTGACGACGTTGTGCCTGTCGAGAAAGGGCGTCAGGCCGATGCGTGGCTGCGCGAAAGGATCGCCGACTACACCTACCGCGAATATCCGATGGCGCACCAGATCGATCAGGAGTCGCTTGAATTCATGGCATCGTGGCTTTCGGAGCGCATCGACAGGGTTCTTTCGTGACCCGCTCGCCGCTCTGGCGGATGGGGATTTGAGCGCTTTTTTGCTTACTTTGTGGATCATTTTTTCCAATCTTACAACCGCCGCTGCATGAACGACACTCTGTACGGCCTGATCGAGCAACGGATTCTCGTGCTCGACGGAGCCATGGGCACCATGATCCAGAGGCATGGCCTCAAGGAAGAGGATTTCCGGGGCGAGCGTTTCGCCTCACACTCTCACTCGCTGAAGGGCAACAACGACCTGCTCGTCATCACCCGGCCCGACATCATCCGCTCGCTCCACTGCGAGTTCCTCGACGCGGGGGCGGACATCGTCGAAACCTGCACCTTCAACGCCAATCCGATCTCGCAGGCTGACTACCATTTGCAGCACCTCACCAAGGAGCTGAACATCGCCGCCGTGCAGGTGGCCCGTTCGGCGGCGGACGAGTACACCGCGAAGACCCCGGACAAGCCGCGCTTCGTGGCCGGTTCCATCGGCCCAACCAACAAGACGCTTTCGCTGTCGCCGGACGTGAACAACCCCGGCTTCCGCGCCGTCACCTTCCAGGAGGTGGTCGAGAACTACACCGACCAGCTCGAAGGTCTGCACGAGGGCGGCGTCGATCTGCTGCTCGTCGAAACGGTGTTCGACACGCTGAACTGCAAGGCGGCGCTCTACGCCATCGAGGAGTACACGGCGAAGACCGGCTGGAAGGTACCCGTGATGGTCTCCGGCACGGTGGTTGACGCCAGCGGTCGCACGCTCTCGGGCCAGACCACCGAGGCGTTCTGGATTTCGATCTCGCACATGCCCGGACTTCTCTCGATTGGCCTGAACTGCGCTCTCGGCTCCAAGCAGATGCGCCCCTTTATCGAGGCGCTCTCTGGCATCGCCGGAAGCTACGTGAGCGTCTATCCCAACGCCGGTCTGCCGAACGAGTTTGGCGAGTATGACGACTCCCCGGAATACATGGCCGCGCAGATCGCCGGATTCGCTGAATCGGGCTTCGTGAACATCGTCGGCGGCTGCTGCGGCACTACGCCGACGCACATCCGCGCCATCGCCAAAGCCGTGCAGAACCTCACGCCGAGGAAGCGCCCCGCGAACGAGCACGTGCTGAAGCTCTCCGGCCTCGAACCGCTCGTGGTTGACGAAACCACCGGCTTCATCAACGTCGGCGAGCGCACCAACGTCACCGGTTCGCGCAAGTTCGCCCGCCTCATCAAGGAGGGCAACTACGACGAAGCGCTCTCCATCGCCCGCCAGCAGGTGGAGAACGGCGCGCAGGTGATTGACGTGAACCTCGACGAGGGTATGCTCGACTCCGAAAAGGTGATTGTCGAGTTCCTGAACCTCATCGCCTCCGAGCCGGAGATCGCCAAAGTACCGGTAATGATCGACTCCTCGAAGTGGTCGGTGATCGAGAACGGCCTGCGCTGCACCCAGGGCAAGAGCATCGTCAACTCGATCAGCCTCAAGGAGGGCGAAACTCTGTTCAAGGAACGCGCTCGCAAGATGATGCAGTACGGCGCGGCCACAGTGGTGATGGCCTTCGACGAAGAGGGCCAGGCCGACAGCCTGCACCGCCGCATCGAGATTTGCAGCCGCGCCTACAGGATTCTGACCGAAGAGGTTGGCTTCCCGCCGGAGGACATCATCTTCGACCCGAACGTGCTGACCGTGGCCACCGGCATCGATGAGCACAACAACTACGCACTCGACTTCATCGAGAGTGTGCGCTGGATCAAGCAGAACCTGCCCCACGCCAAGGTGTCGGGCGGCATCAGCAACGTCTCGTTCTCCTTCCGCGGCAACGAGCCGGTGCGCGAGGCGATGCACACCTCCTTCCTCTACCACGCCATCCACGCCGGTCTCGACATGGGCATCGTCAACGCCGCCCAGCTTGGCATCTACGAAGAGATCGAGCCTGAGCTGCTCGGCTACGTCGAGGATGTGCTGCTGAACCGTCGCGACGACGCCACCGAGCGCCTCGTAGCGTTCGCCGAGACGATCCGCGACGGCGGCGAAAAGGTCGAAGCCAAAGCCGCCGAGTGGCGCAACGCCCCGGTCGAGGAGCGGCTGAAGCACGCGCTCGTCAAGGGGATCGTGGATTTCATCGACGAGGATACCGAGGAGGCCCGCCAGCTCTACCCGAGTCCGCTGGAGGTGATCGAAGGGCCGCTCATGAACGGCATGAACTTCATCGGCGACCTCTTCGCCGAGGGCAAGATGTTCCTGCCGCAGGTGGTCAAGAGCGCCCGCGTCATGAAGCGCTCCGTGGCCGTGCTGATTCCCTACATCGAGGAGGAGAAGGCCCGGAACTGCGACACCAGCGCCAAAGCGAAGGTGCTGCTCGCCACCGTCAAGGGCGACGTTCACGACATCGGCAAGAACATCGTTTCGGTGGTACTCGCCTGCAACAACTTCGACGTGGTGGACATCGGCGTCCTGATGCCGTGCGACAAGATTCTCGACGCGGTGCTCAAAGAGAAGCCCGACGTGCTCGGCCTCTCCGGCCTCATCACTCCGTCGCTCGAAGAGATGGCCCACGTCGCCAAAGAGATGGAGCGGCTCAGCATGACGATTCCGCTCATCATCGGCGGCGCGACCACCTCGAAGGTGCACACCGCCGTGAAGCTCGCCCCGAACTACTCCGGCCCAGTGGTGCATGTGCTCGACGCCTCACGCAGCGTGCCGGTTGTCAGCAGCCTCTGCAACCCCGCCCAGCGCGACGGCTACATCGCGGCGCTGAAAGCCGAGCAGGAGGCGATGCGCAAGAGCCACGCCGAGCGCACGGCAGCGAGGAAGTACGTCTCGCTCGACGCGGCCCGCGACAACCGCCTCCAGATCGACTGGGAGGCCGAAACCATCGCCAAGCCCGCGCAAACCGGCATCACCGTGCTTGAGGAGGTCACCGTCGGAGCGCTCCGTTCGTACATCGACTGGACGCCATTCTTCATGGGTTGGGAGCTACATGGCCGCTATCCGCAGATTTTTGACGACGCGAAGGTTGGCGAAGAGGCCAAAAAGCTGTTCGACGACGCCAACACCCTGCTTGACCGCATCGACAGCGAAAAGCTGCTCGGCATCAGAGGTGTGGCAGGCATCTTCCCCGCCAACAGCATCGGCGACGACATCTTTGTTTATGCAGACGACGAGCGCTCGATGATCCGCGCCGTCCTTCACACCCTTCGCCAGCAACAGGAGAAGCATGGCGAAGCCAACCTCGCACTGTCGGACTTCGTGGCTCCGAGAGAGAGCGGCATCGCCGACTGGATCGGCTGCTTCGCCGTCACCGCCGGACTCGGCATCCAAACGCTCCTGAAAGAGTTCGCCGACGGACTCGACGACTACCACCGCATCATGACGCAAGCGCTCGCCGACCGCCTCGCCGAAGCCTTCGCCGAGATGCTGCACGAAAAAGTGCGCCGCGAACTCTGGGGCTACGCGCCGGAGGAGAAGTTCACCCCCGAAGCACTGATTGCCGAGCAGTACCAAGGCATCCGCCCCGCCCCCGGCTACCCGGCCTGCCCCGATCACACGGAAAAGGCAACCATCTTCGACCTGCTGAATGCCGAAGCGGCAACCGGCGTCACGCTGACGGAATCCTTCGCAATGAACCCCGCAGCCTCAGTCAGCGGCTTGTACTTCGCCAACAAGGCATCGAAATACTTCGTCCTCGGCAAAATCGGTAAGGATCAGGTTGAGGATTACGCCAACCGCAAAGGGCTGGAAGTAGCAGAAGCCGAGAAGTGGCTCGCGCCCGCGCTGAACTACGATCCGGCGTAGGGATTGCCGCTATAAAAAGAAAACACCGCCCGCTACGATAAAACGTAAGCGGGCGGTGTTGTTATAAACTGGTTCAATATGAATTCAAACGTAATGATATCCCTCTCCCGCCAGCTAACATGACGCGTTAATAAAACAAAGGTGGGGGCAATTTCTGAGCATTTCTATCAGCGAGGTAGATGTTCATCCACCTTGTCAGCTGCCCTGCAGCATTCTCACCAGCTGCGAAGCGACCATCAGGAAGAATCACGCAAACACAGTTTTGTGTGAGAAGTACCAAATCATTGCCATATCGTGCGGCTAAACCCACTGTGTTAAGCGATTCAACAAAACTCTCCAGCGAGTATCCGTGATTGCTGATAAAAGAATCCAAATCTGGCTCAAGCAAGCTGAGTTGACCTTCAGCGCAAAGCCTATTCATGATGACGAATTGAGAATGATCAAGAAATACTGGTTCCCATAATTTCAAATTTTCTGAATCTTTGAGATATTCATCAGTTACGTTGGTGACTCTGAATTCCCAACCTTGTTGTCCATTATGATGCTGCACACATTTTGCCGACAAAAAGCGCGCAACAGACTGCCGCCAAACGTCATCTTCGAAAACGGAAGGTTCGAGTTTGCTATCATAGACTAGTTTAGTCCAAATGACTTGAAGCATGAGTTCAATTGGATTCGATGAGGTTGAGCAATAAAATGGCCAGAAATTATCCTGTTCAATCGGGCCAATAAATGGCATACCATTACATTTCACAAGACTGTACTGGCCGCAAACGATTAGGCTTGGAAAGCTTGTTGGGCCATACCCCTTCTTGGGTTGTTGGCTATCAGACTGATCAGAAAGATAGTTTACAAACGACTGCCTGAATCCTGCATGGGACTTAAAGCCATTGTAGCCAAGAATAATCCGCACCGGAGCAACCATTTCGACAAATAGTGCATGGTACAACATTTGTATCTCGAACGGCAGACTATTGACTTCATATCTCTCGGGTAGCGGGCGTCTAGTAATGCTTTGGAAAGCGTCACGAAACAAAATGGCACTTCGTAATCTGGCAGGCTTAAACTTCATGACTGATAGCAGGTTCTCATACCCATCTTTTATGTCAGCTGAATAGAGATTCTTCTTCACTTGGATGACCGCCACAACGTCATCAGTCGCGTATTTCCTTTTTGTGGTATATGGAATCTTCTGTCCTTCTGAAGACACAATAAGGCAATCAAGCTCGCCACTCATATTTCCATCGTTATCGACGATAAATCCGCTTGTAACATCAAGCGGAGAATTGACAGGAAGCGCCTTATCAAGAACGTTTTGTGTCAACCCCTCATACATATCGCCAATCGTAGGAGCATGTTTGATATTTTGTTTCTTCAGAGCCTCATTCTCGGCAATGATCAACTTCTGAAGAAGCTCTGATACTTTCTTGATCATTTCACTCTGTGCCCATTATTAATTATATCTGTAACAAAACACAGCATCTTAATCCATCAAATCACCCTCTTCCCCCATCATCAATTTGTCGCAGAATCTCGCTCAGTGAGGTGGCGGCGGTGAGCTTTTCTTCGTCGGTGGCGGCGTTGTAAAAGCGGATGATCGCCTGGCCGCCGATGCGGAACAATCTTTGAGCCTTCGGCTCATGCGGAGCTGGGGCTCCGCGCTCCCTGGGCATGTCATCAAACTTCATCAACTCGAAGCGTCCGTTTGGAGCGCATTATCAGGCATCGCGTCAACCGGCACCATCTCCTCGATCAGCGTTTCCGGCGCAATATCCTGCTCGTGTGGCCAGGTAACAGCACCAAACAGAATACCGACCTGATTGAAATAATGTTCATCCTTCAGCTCCCGGAAAACGCCAAGATCGAGATAAGGCTTCATATCAAAGACACCCCGACGCCCATCTTCAACTTCAACATAAAGCCGATAATCAGGTAACGGCTTGACAATTTTTGCATCCCAATACATACAAGACCTCACAGCGGTGTAATTTTATAAGGCTCCTCTCCATTAACCGCCAACTCCCTTAAAAGATGGAGGTGTGCGGGGTAAATGACGCTCTGGAAAAGGAATAGATTCCGCATCCAGTCCTGCAAATCTCCGGTGAATCCGTTCGGCGATATTGCCTGGCTTTGAGGTTCTCGCAGCTCTTTTCTGCTTGAGAAACTCGGCAAAGTCCAGCACTTCATGAAGCATCGGCTCCGGGAGTCCTTGCACTGTTTTGTAAATCTTTTCGGCTGTAGTCATCGATTCTCCTGTTACTCAACTTGAGAAATCAGCGTTGCACTCTTGATGTTAATAAATTTCGCCTTCACCTCTCATCGATCTGGCGCAGAATCTCGCTTAGCGACGCGGCGGCGGTGAGCTTTTCTTCGTCGGTGGCGGCGTTGTAGAAGCGGATGATCACCTGGCCTCCGATGGTGAACAGTCCTTGAGCCTTCGGCTCATGCGGAGCTGGGGCTCCGCGCTCCCAGGGTAATCCAACACTCCACCTCCCATTCATGCGACATAGCCCCAAGCTTTAAATTGATCCTGTAATTCCGGGTCATCTTTGAAAGTAAGAAAAAACAAGTATTCCGCAGCCAGATCGAACTCGTCACCCCATACAAGAGTGCTGTGCGCCACCTTGAACTTCCTGAATTCTGACTTATCCCGCAATACGGCAAATGCAGCTCTTTTGTCATTGAACAACGGCTCTTCAAGATTCACCTTCCCTGATCTGCCATCAGTAAACGAAAGGCTGATCACATAATCCCCCAAATACTCCGCTTTGTTCACCTCTACCATAAGGGCACCTCTTATACCAGTGGTTCGATTTTATGAAATTCGCCAGTCTCCTTAATACTATACCAGTTTTTCAGCAGCTCCTCCTGATGCTCTTGCGCCCATTCTACAACAAGACTCATGACCTTCGACGGCAACTTACCCTCCATCAGTCCAAATGTATCAATGGCAATTGACGCCTTATGCTCATTGTACTCAGCATGGAAATGAGGCGGGTTGTGCTCATTGAAATACATGTAGATCACAATTCCCAGAAAACGACTGATTTCAGGCATGATTCTCGATCCTTTCTTTATTCATTCGTCAAAAGATGGAGGTGTGCGGGGTAAATGACGCTCTGGAAAATGAATAGTTTCCGCATCCAGTCCAGCAAACCGCTTGTGAATCCGTTCAGCGATATTGCCTGGTTTTTGGACTTCCGCTGCTCTTTTCTGCTTGAGAAACTCGGCAAAATCCAGCAGCTCATGAAGCATCGGCTCTGGAAGCCCTTGCACTGTTTTGTAAATCTTTTCGGCTGTAGTCATCGATCCTCCCGTTACTCAGCTTGAGAAATCAGCGTTGCACTCTTGATGTTAATAAATTTCGCCTTCACCCCTCGTCGATCTGGCGTAGAATTTCGCGGAGCGAGGCGGCGGCGGTGAGCTTTTCTTCGTCGTCGGCGGCGTTGTAGAAACGGATAATCGCCTGGCCTCCGATGCTGATCGGGGGATACTCCTTCCGGGCGAGCATCGGCATGACGGAGAGAAATTGCGCGACCGCCTCCCGCTCCATGCCGTTGATCCGGGCGATCACCTCTCCGGCAATGCTGTTCCAGTCATCCGCGCCAAGTCCGGCTACATACGCCGCGCTCTGCACGGCCCCGTACTGAAAGCCCACCACGGCGAACACGACATCCTGATTGCCGCTCCGCTCAAGCCCCGCCGGGCACTGGCCGATAGCTTCGGCAAGGAATTGCAGCGCGAGTTTCGTTACCGATTCGAGGCTCTTTTCAGAAAGATCTTTCATGGGTCATGTGGCTTGAAGGTTGGCATGTCATGCTCTAAAGAAACGGAAATATCCCGAACAATCGAAGCGTGTGAGCGTGTTCGCAGAGCGCAACTCAGGATCGAGATCGACGACGAGACCGCTTGCTTTTTTTGGAAAATCCCTGCCGGATTTTTAACAATTGTTATATCTTCCATCAGACGAACAACTGTAACTCGCATCCATCAAACACTTTCACTGCATTCGATGAACAGAAACCGATTCAGCGCCTTGATGCTCTCCGCAACGCTCGCCCTTGGCGGCAGCCTCCTTTCGATCCCGGCGACAGCCCTGGGCGAAGAGCCGACGGCCAGCGTCATCAAGCTCGACAGCTCCACCAACGAGACGCTGTACGCCCTCCATTTCGCCATCATCCCGGAGATTCTCTTTTCAGAAACCGGCCCGAGGTTCTTCAACGACCTCTTCACCGGCAACACCGCGCCATTCCGCGAAATCGTCGAAGGGCCGCTCGGCAAGGAGTACGCCTCGGGCATGACCTTCGCGCCCGTCCACAAGAACGGCTACGACCTCGTGCTGATCTCCTTCCCGCAGCCACGCTTGCAGGCGCTCTGCATCCACGCCGCGCTGGTGAAAAAGGATGGAAAGTACCGCTACATCACGCTCGAAGAGTTCAACGCCCCCGCAACAAACGGCGCGAACACCGTCCTCGCAGAACTGACCTCTGATAACGCTCACAAAAACCTCGGCGCAAAAAACTACGACAGCAAAGAGTCGTTCCTGATCGACGTGGACAAGCTCCTGAGCCTGTAGGAAAAACGGAAGGAATCGCTATCGGAAGCGTATCCGGGATACTTCGATAGCGATTTCGACTTGCAGTACCGGAACTACTGTCAAGTCAATACCAAACAGTTTTGTACATTCCGCGTCATTGCGAGCCACCCGTATCCGGTCGGATACCGCACACGTACCTTGAACAAGTTCTCAAAGTGGATGGATCGCCACGCCCCGACAAGTCGGGACTCGCGATGACGAGGGAGTGCTTGTG
>JAAXWU010000137.1 GCA_013334855.1 Chlorobaculum sp.
GGCATAATTTGTCCTCCTTTAACCGAAAAATTTGCGGGAAAAGCCCGCGATTTACTAAGCCATTGGATATAAGAGAGATAAAAAAACCCTTGTCTTCCCGGTCGCCCGGAAACCGTTATTTCCCAACCGCGTGGGAGTGCACCTGAATGTCCACCTTTTCGGTCAGACCGGCATAGTACTTCCTCAGAATCTCAAGCACCTCGGGACGGCTGAAGTGCTCCGGCACTTCGAGACCCTCCGAAAGCATCTTGCGCAGCATCGTGCCGCTCAGGTTGAGCCTGTCGGCCGGTTCGTGCGGGCAGGTCTTCATCGAAGCCATCGCGTCGCACTTGTAGCAGTAGAATGTCCAGTCGATCTTCAGCGGCTTGGTTTCGAGCGCCCCCTCGGGAATCTGGTCGAAGATGTGGTGCGCGTCGAACGGACCGTAGTAGTCGCCGACGCCTGCGTGGTCGCGTCCGACAATCAGGTGGCTGCATCCGAAGTTCTGGCGGAAGAGCGCGTGAAGCAACGCCTCCCTCGGGCCTGCATAGCGCATGTCGAGCGGGTAGCCCGCCTGGATGGTGGTGCCCTTGACGAAATAATTCTCGGTCAGGACGTTGATGCAATCCTTGCGGACGTCAGCCGGAATGTCGCCCGGCTTGAGCTTGCCGAGAAGCTGGTGGATGAGCACGCCGTCGCAGATTTCGATGGCGATCTTGACGAGATATTCGTGGGAGCGGTGCATGGGGTTGCGGGTCTGGAAGGCGGCAACCGTGCTCCAGCCATTGTCTTCGAACATTTTGCGGGTCTCGGCGGGGGTCATGTAGATACCCGCGAACTCCTTCGGGAAGGAGCCTTCGCTGAACACCTTGACCGGGCCTGCGAGGTTGATGTCGCCCTGGTTCATCACCATCTGCACGCCGGGGTGCTTGAGATCGTCGGTCTTGAACACCTCGCGACACTCGTGAGCCTTGTCGATGGAGTACTTCTCCTCGACCTTCATGCTGCCCATCAGTTCACCGGACTCGTCGTCGATGAGCGCAACCTCTTCACCGATGGCGATGGTGTCGGCCAGCTCCTGCGATGTCGAAAGAGTGATCGGAATCGGCCAGAAGGTTCCGTCGGCCATCGTGCAGGTTTCAACGCTTCCCTTCCAGTCGGCCTCGGCCATGAAGCCGGTCAGCGGAGTGAAGCCGCCAATACCGAGCATGATCAGGTCGCCCGTCTCGCGGGAGGAGAGCCGGACCTGCTTCATGGACTCGGCCCGCGCCATTTCGCTCTGCAACTCGTCACCGGCGAGCAACAGCGGTTTTAACACTTTATCCTTTCCGTGTGGATTGACTAACGCCATGAGATTCCTTGTTAGAATAAGTTGTTGAGAATCTTGCGGGTATACGCCGTCAGAAAGCGAAAGTCCTGCCTGAAAGGGTTGCCGGATCGAGATGCCATGTTATCGAATCCTGATTTATTTACCAAAGACCGCAATCAAAAATCGAGTGACTGATAAAAATTCCGGCTTGTGCTCCTGCTTCGGACGTCATTGAACCGCAAAAAAACCTTTGATCACCTTCAGCACGAAACCACAACGTCGCGCATACAGCGCTAACTCCTTATAATTCCGTTACTTCTGTGATCGTGTCCCCTGAATGCGAGCTTCCGGTTTATAGCTATATGATCATACAAAATAAACAATAAAACCGGAAGCGTCACAACATTTTCTGTCGCCTCTGTTCGGGGTCAGATAAAGAGCGAAATATTGGCGTCCGCCGCGTATTCGAGGAAGCTGGCCGCGCCGCCATACTCGACGCCGTCGATGAACTCCGACTTGTCGAATCCGAACACATCCATCGTCATCTGGCAGGCGATGAACCTGACGCCCGACTCGATGCACATCTCGCGAAGCTGCTCGATGGTGGCCACGCCCTTCTTCTTGAAGGTCTCCTTCATCAGGCTGGTGGCCATCGTGTCGAATCCGGGGATGTTGCCGGAAATGAGATTGGGAATCGACCAGTTGATCGCCTGGAAGTCCTTGCTGCCGAAAGGCATCTTCATCGGCATGGCCGGATTGCCGACCGGCGTCACCTTGGCGTCTATCTCCTTTTTCAGCAACGGAAGACCATAGAAGGTGAAAAACACCACCGCTTCCATATCCATCGCTGCGGCGGTCGAGGCGAGAATGAAGGGAGGATAGGCCCAGTCGAGCGTCCCCTTGGAGGCGATAATCGCGAGTTTTTTGGTATCGGACATAGTGCTGACGTATAAAGTTGTATAAAATATTTTACCTGCTTGATTCCCGTAACGCTCTCTCTGCCAGACTCAGTGCCCTCCGGAGAGGACTCCGGCAGCAGCCAGAATCAGTACCGCCACCTGCACGAAAGAAATGAGGGTATAGATCATGTTCTTTTCCCGCAAAAACGCGATACCTGCCGCAACAAGGCACATCATGGTGACGATGCCGAGGTAGATAATGGAGATATAGCTGAGCACATCCCCGTTGCCCGCCTGATTGAAACAGCTCCAGCCGTATGGAGCGCCGGAAACCTTGTGGTGAAATTCGGAGGCGCGCAAACCCCAGTTTCCAGCCACCTGATCGATCTGCACGGAGAGCGGCATCAATTGAAAGACATAGACGATATACCCGAGGGCGACAAGAATCATACCGAGCGTCGTCGCCTTTGAGAGAATGCCCGCGTAGGCGAGCTGCACCTTGTCTGCGTGTACTGTTTCCTGTTTCATGGTGTGATGTCAGATTCCGAATCCCTTGAGAAGTGCGCGAAGTCCGGCAACGGCAAGCAGAATGATCACCACCCTTCTCACCACGTTGGTATGGACTTTCGTGAGCAGCTTTGCGCCGATTTTGGTGCCGAGCATCATGCCCGCTACCGATGGCACGGCGATGAGCGGCAAAACCGCGCCTTTGTGCAGGTAGACCCAGGCAGCCGCCGTATCGTTGATCGAGAGCACGAAGACGCTGGTGGCGACGGAAACCCGCAACGGCGCGCCAAGCACGAGATTGAACACCGGCACATTCGCCCAGCCAGCGCCAAGCCCGAACATGCCCGCCATGAATCCGATCAGGATAAACAGGAGCAAACCGACAGGGGTGCGATGAATCTGCCAGTCAACATCTTGCTTGAGATGTTCATCGTAATAGATACCATGAATCTGAAGCGCCTTTGAGAGGGCGTCCGGTTTTTCGATCTGGGGATAAGCTGAATTTTTTGACAGGAACATGATGACCGTGATGCCGAGGATGGTCAGGCCAAGCGCCATCTGGATGGCCTTTTCCGGCAGGGCCAGACCGACCAGCGCACCGGCGATGGAGCTCATCGAGCCGATCAGCGACATGGACATCGCGAGTTTGAGATTGGCAAGTCCTTTTCTCAGGAGCGGAGGCCCTGCCGAGAGCGCTCCGGCCAGAGCCACGAGCAGACCGGTTCCACGGACGAAATCGATATGAAACGGAAAGAAGCTGCTGACAATCGGCACGTAGAGTACGCCGCCACCGACACCGGCGATGACCGCGACGATGCCAAGTAAAAAAGTAAAAACAAACAGACCGAGCACCCACACCCACCAGGCTGTCGTGTCAACCGGAGTAGCGCTTGCGGCAAACGCGAGCTGGGGCATCAGAAACAGCAATGTGGCAAGAACACCTGGCAGTAACCCGACCTTGATGTTTTTCAAACCCATAAGAATTAAGGCCTTTGAGTTTAGACAATACAATAGTAACCCTGACGTTCCCGCCTGTGAATGACCTGAATGCGAATTGCTACTAAATAAGAGAAGAGCAGCAATATATCACTTGTCGATCAAAATTCCCCGTCAAAGCAAGAAAATACGTCTGATAAATCGCAAATAATTACGCATTCTTCACTGCCCGCCCTTGTCCGTTGAATTTTTCGCGTGTCGGATATTCAACGAAACAGAGACGAGCGTGATTTTCGAGAATCATTACAGCCAACTGTTGACCTGGTGCTCTTCGACCAGATCGACAAAACCTGCATAATCGACCGTCGTTACCCCTTCGGCGACGGCGGAAATGCCGCGGGCGTCGAGATCGGGCTTGAGTGCGTAAACCGGATTGTTCTTTTTCAGCACGGACTGAATCAGCGCGCCGAACCGGTTGCCCTCCTGCACGGCGTAGACGCCATCCTCGATAAAGAGAATCGGGTCGCCGGGCTGCAAGAACCGGACGGCGGTTGTCAGGGTGCTGTTTTCGAACGGTGATTTATTGATGGTATGTAACATGATAACGTGTACCGTTTCTGTGTTCTTTGCTCGTTATGCGGCTCCGGAAAATCGCGGGCCGGATCAATGGTGAATGATGACATCCTGTTCGGTCATCAACTGACCGATCTCGGAGGCCTCCATGACTTCGACATCGACCACCAGATCATCTTCGGTCAAGCCCCGCTCTTCGAGCGACTGCCTGTCCACGTAGAGCTTCTCCACATCGTAGCCGTCGAGAGCCATGAAGGTTCTGGAGAATCCCTTGATGCCGATTCCAGCGGTATCCTGATTCTTTTTCAGGGCATAGATGCCATCGCCGATAAAGACGAGGGAGAGATCCTGCTCGTAGGCCGCCATGATCAGAATCATTTCGAGACCTTCGTAGGTATAGATCGAACCATGCGGAGCGCGGCGCATCACATGCATGATTTTCTTGATATCTGTGTCCATTGGTCAGTCTCCGAAGGTTAAAAGTCTGTCGTTACGGATTGCGATGTCGGTGAGGGTGCCGAGGCCGGTGATTTCACCGCCGTCGATCAGCACGTCGTCGTTGATGCCGCGGCGTTTCGAGGCCGCGATGCAGGCGAGCACCTTAAAACCATTGTTCTGCGCCAGCTCGCTCCAGCGGGCGGCGACGTTGCGGTCATCCTGCGGCGGATCGCCGAGTCTGGTCGCGTTGTTGACCCCATCGTTGTAAAGAAAAACGGCATCGACCTTGTGCCCTTTGGCGATGGCCGCTTCGGCAAACTTGTATGCCGTGTCGGACGCCTGATGGTTGTAAGGCCCCTCTTTGAGCAGGATTCCTATGTTCATCTTCGGTTCTTTCTTCAGAGGTTAAAATAAATTACAGTCCGTCGCCCATGCCCATCTGGATGTAGCCGCAGGGGCAGACCAGGGAGCAGAGGTGGCAGCC
>JAAXWU010000138.1 GCA_013334855.1 Chlorobaculum sp.
CGGGACGGTAGCGGTTGTCGCCTCCTTCGACTTCGACAGAGGTGACGCGGTCGAACGGCACGCGATTGGGGTTGTAGCGGAACCTGATGCCGGAGACGCTCAACAGGGCGTCTTTTTTCGAGGGGGCGATGCTCGTCTGCACCTCCAGCAGCTTTTTCAGGTCGCGCCCGGTGAGGTAGACGACGACAATGGTGTTGCCGCAATAGCCATACTGCACCGGGCCGAGCGAGGCGGTCTGGAACACGTCCGACACGCGGATGTCGCCCCGATAGAGCGAGGCGCGGATGCAGCCGAGCACATCGACGGCGGCGTCAATATGGCGGCGTCGCCCCTCCGTCTGCTCCACGGCGTAGCGGCAGGCGTCGGTGACGAGGTTGCCGAGAGCGCTTTCGCCGGGATGGGCGTAGGTGTACTCGATTGTCTCGCCGTCGAAAGGCTGATAAGCGAGCATCTGGTCGAAGCGGTAGCCGAAGTGCGAGAGGTAGCGCGCTTCGATGATGTTCCGAAAGCCGTCGAT
This sequence comes from Chlorobaculum sp., assembly GCA_013334855.1. Classification (GTDB taxonomy): domain Bacteria; phylum Bacteroidota; class Chlorobiia; order Chlorobiales; family Chlorobiaceae; genus Chlorobaculum. The sequence goes on from JAAXWU010000138.1 coordinate 518, forward strand.
CATCTGCGCGATCATGGGTTCTTCCGGTACACTCGCGTCCATTTTCCGCAGCCGGTATCCCGCCACCGTCACGTCGCGGCCCTTCTCGACCATCAAATCGAGCACGCCAAGCCACGATCCGTACGATCCGGCGGAGACGATGGCCGTTTTGCCGACCATGATCGGCGTGTGCAGAATTGTATGCGTGTGTCCGCTGATGATCACGTCGATGCCGGGAGCGACGGCGGCGAGTTTTTCGTCCTCCGAGTGACCTCTGTTCGGACTGGTGCCGCCGTGCGACAGGCAGATGATGAGGTCAACATGCTCGCGCTCTTTGAGAATTTTCACCGTTTTTCTGGCCGTTTCGATGGGGTCGGAGAAAGTGACCGGTCTGGCCAGGGTGGCGTCTTCGGCGGCATCTGTGCCGAGCAGCGCGAAAATGCCGATGCGCAACCCGTTGCGCTCGACGACCGTGTAGCCGCGCACGGGATAGTCGCGGAAAGCCTGCGTCAGCGTTGCGTCGCCGGAGTCGCTCTCGCTAAAGCGCAGATTGGCGATGAGCAGTTGCGGCAGCGCGGCGGCTTTGGCTCGTGCGGCGCGGAGCATTCCGGCGAGGCCGGAGGGGCGGAAGTCGAAGTCGTGATTGCCCAGGGCGACGGCGTCGTAGCCCATCGCGCCCATGAGGCGCAGTTCGAGCGCCTCATCCTGCAAAACGGTGTGGTAGAGCGTGCCCTGCGTGAAGTCCCCCGCATCGACGACGAGAGCCTCGCCCTCCTTCCGCCGACGCTCTTCGTCGATAGCGCTCGCCAGCCGTGCGTAGCCGCCGACATCGCGAACGATGCCGTCGCTCGGCAGCTCGTGGTGTGGCGAAAAGTAGGAGTGCAGGTCGCTGGTGAAAAGCACGGTCAGCCTCGCCGGTTCGGCGAATGCAGGCGTCGCGGGGAGCAGATGCAGCGCGGCGAGAAGCGAAACGAGCGCCAAGAGCAGCTCGAACCGGCGCGGCAGCGTTCGGCATCGCGGCGCTGTCTGCCGAGTACAGAATATGCTGAAGCTGTCACGGTCAATCATGCGCGAAACTGCTGATGTTAGCGGGGTGAACTATTCGATACCCGGTTTGGAGGCCAAACGTCGCGCAATCGCATCCCGTTCCAATATAAAGAACAAACCCCCGGTTCCATTTGATGAAGCCGGGGGTTTGAAACGGGCAATTGCCGAACGGGTTACTTTCTCATGTAGATAAAGCTGGGAGCAGGACGCCCGATAAAGCAGGAGCGGGTGAAGCCATATTTTTTGATGATCGCCAATGCTGTTCTCGCTTCGCCCTCTTTGTTGTCGAAATCGAAAACCCAGTGGCTGCCATCGACGATCTTCCAGCGTCCATCGATGAATCTGACCTCGACGGTGTTGGGGTTGAAGCTCACGCAATCTTCGCCAGGCATGCTTCCTTGCGGCGCTTTGCCGTCAACCAGCAGGTAGCGGAAGCTCGGGTCGGGGCGTCCGACGAAGCAGGAGCTGTTCATGCGGTAGTACTTGATGATCTTCAGCGCTTGCAGAGCTTCGAGCCGTTTGTCGCCGAAGTTGAAGAGCAGGTGGTTGCCGTCAATAATCGACCAGCGTCCGTTGAGGTTTTTGACGGTCGTGGTGGCCGGGTTGAAAGGCAAGCAATCTTCGCGGAGCGCCGGGGGCGGCATCGGTACGGGCATCGGGCCGGGCATGGGTCTCATCGGCATAGCGGCGGCTGGCGGGGGAACTGGTCTTATCGGCATCGCACGGAGCTGCCGTTTGAAGGTGTAAGTTACCCTGTAGTCGCTACGGTTGCTGCGGTCCGTGAAGCGGGTGTAGACCTCGGCGCGGATCATGTTGTTGCCCGCTGGCGTCACGATGACCAGCGTCTGGCTGAAGCCGGTGGCGTACATGGCGGAAACCGCCTGCGCCGTCGGAGCGATTGGCGCTGAGACGTTCGGCGCGTAGGCGTAAGCATCGACTTCGCCCCAGTCGCAATCCTGCGGATGGCACTTGCCCCAGGCGTGCATACGCAGGTTGTCCGGATTGCCGTCGATAATGAGCGCCGTGATGCCTCGGGTGTTCGGATCGACGTTTTGCCAGTTGCCGCTCATCTGGTTCAGGGCCGCGAAGCCAAGCGAGTGGCAAAGCAGGAACAGGATCGCCAGAGAGGCGGAAAGGAAAGTTCTTTTCATGTCAACTCCTGTTTTCGGATTGTAATCAGTTCAGTGTCAGAATATTGGGTAATACATTAAAAAGTTAGATAATCTTTGATACAATAAAAAGATAATATGTATGCTTTTCGGGTGCGACCGTATTATCCTGCATGATTGAAAATGGCGGAGGCTGAAGTATCCGGCTTCGCAAAAGGATGCGATGAATAGCGTTGCCGAATGGTCAGGAGGCTGTCCCGGTTTCGAGTTTGAGGCAGCCTCGCGTTTATGATTGTCAATCCATGATCGTGACGCACTCCGCATTTTTCGGCGGAGCTTCGGGGTATGGCTCAGCCGGGTAGCCGAAGACGGCGGCGGCGTAGGGCTGGTGGCCTTCCGGGAAGTCGAGGCCGATCTCGCGGAAGATCGCTTTGCCTTTTTCGGTAGCGTGGAACATCATCACGGCGTGCGTCCAGCAACTGCCGATCCCGAGCGATGTTGCGGCAAGCATCAGATTCTCCATCGCGAGCGTGCAGTCGTACTGCGCGGCTATGGCGCCGGGATCGCCGGAGATGATGACCATCAGCGGCGCATTGTAGAAAACGCTGAATCCCTCCTGCTTTGCGATCTCCCGGAGCGCTTCGATATTCGATTCGAGGAACGCGCTCTTGCAGTTCTCTTCGAGCTTCTGGAGCAGTTCCGGGTTGCGGATGGCCGTAAAATGCCATGGCTGCTGGTTCATGGCCGATGGAGCGTACCGCCCGGCTTCGAGCATCAGGTCAAGTTCCGTCTGCCCGACCGGATCGGGTCGGAAGGCGCGAACGCTGCGGCGTTTGAGGATCGTTGAAAGAGTTTCGTTCATGGTTTGCGGGATTTGAGTTTGTCGTCGAAGGATTTTCGATAATAATCAATATAGAATCGGGACGGTCGATCTTCAATCGGATGAAGGAAAAGTGGTACTTGAGCTGGTTTCGGCGATTGATCGTTGCCCTGTACTGAAACCAAATGCGGGCGCGGGACGTTCGGGCAGATGTATCGCGCAACACTCTATCCAATCTCGCTATGAACACCTATCGCATCGCTGTGGTTGTCGGCAGCATCAGGAGGGAGTCGCTGAACCGCAAGCTTGGCGACGCGCTTGTCAGGCTCGCTCCCGCAGATTTTTCGTTTCATCATCTGAGAATTGACGACCTCCCGCTCTACAATCAGGATGACGAGGAGCATCCGACCGAATCGATGCAGCGGTTGAGGCGAGAGATTGCCGAAGCCGACGGCTTGATGATCGTCACGCCTGAATACAACCGTTCGGTTCCGGGCGTTCTCAAGAACGCCATCGATCACGGCTCGCGCCCCACCGGTCACAACGTCTGGGAGGGCAAACCGGCAGGCATGATCGGCCTGTCGCCGAGCGCTTGCGGCACCTGCATGGCCCAGCAGCACCTGCGCAACATCCTCGCCGTGCTCGACGTCCCCGCAATGGGCCAGCCCGAAGCCTTCATCCAGTACCGCGACGACTTTTTCGATACCGACGGCAACATAGGCCCCGCCAGCCGCGACTTCCTGCAAGGCTGGATGAATCGCTTCGCCGAGTGGGTGAGGTTGCACGCGAAACCGCGCAAGGCATGAACGTTATTTTGATACTACGAAATACAAAGAACTTGTTTTTGTTCGTTGTGTTTATCGTGTGTAAATGATGAATCAGGGGCGATTGACCTGAGCATCAGTTAATCGTAAAGTGCCATGCAAAGGCTGTTCGCCTGAAGTGGACCCCAGGCATCAGACAGAATCGGGTCGAGTTTAAGCTGGTAACTCGCTGTTGTTCATGCAGCTGATTGATGCTGCGCTGTAACCTCTGACGACCCATCAGAGGATTTCTTTTGAGAGAACTTGTCGACGATGCATGCACCACCACCCGTCGCGCTTTCATACACCTCATCCGGAGTTTTGTACCCCAGCGACTGGTGAGGCCGCTCCGTGTTGTACAGGTGGAAATACTTCGCCACCCCCTGCTTCAATGCAACCACGGTCCCGTAGCCTTTCAGATAAAGATCTTCGTGCTTGACGCTCCTCCAGAGCCGTTCGACGAAAATGTTGTCCAGCGCCCTTCCTCGACCGTCCATGCTGATGCGAAGCGAAGGGTGCTTCTGGAGCGCCCCGATAAATACGTCACTCGTGAACTGCGAACCCTGATCGGTGTTGAAGATTTCCGGTACGCCATACTTTCGGAGCGCCTCCTCAAGACATTCCACGCAAAAACTGCTTTCCATCAAGTTCGACAGCCGCCACGCCAGAGCCTTCCGCGAATACCAGTCGATGATTGCCGTCAGGTACATGAATCCGCCGGGATGAAGTGGACCCCAACCGCCAGACAAAAACAGGTCGAGTTTAAGCTGGTAACTTGCTGTTGTTCATGCAGCTGATTGAGGCTGCACTATCACCTCTGGCGACCCATCAGAGGACTTCTTTTGAGAAA
>JAAXWU010000028.1 GCA_013334855.1 Chlorobaculum sp.
AACCCGGTGCTTCGCGAGGGCAACTCCGACCGTCGCGCTCCGCTCTCGGTCAAGGCCTATGCAAAAAAGCATCCGCATAAAATGTCGCAGTGGAGCGTCGATTCGAAGGCGCACGTCTCGCACATGACCGATGGCGACTTCTACGGCAGCGAGCAGTCCGTGACCGTGCCCGCCGAAACCAGCGTGCGCATCGAGTATGTCAGCGGCGCGAACGAGGTGAAGGTGCTGAAGGAGAAAACAGCGCTGAAGGCTGGTGAGGTGATCGACACGTCGGTTATGAATGTTCGCAAACTTCGTGATTTCTACGCAGAGCAGATCGGCGAAGCCAAGGCGCAGGGTGTGCTCTTGTCGCTGCACTTGAAGGCCACCATGATGAAGATCTCCGATCCGGTGATGTTCGGACACGCCGTATCGGTCTTCTACAAGGAGGCGCTCGAAAAACACGCCGCCCTGCTTGCCGAACTTGGCGTCAACCTCAACAACGGCCTCGGCGATCTCTACGCCAAAATCCAGACGCTGCCGGAAGAGAAACGCTCGGAGATCGAGGCCGACATCATGGCCGTGTATGGCAAACAGCCCGCGCTGGCGATGGTCGATTCCGACAAAGGCATCACCAACCTGCACGTGCCGAACGACATCATCATCGACGCTTCGATGCCGGTCGTGGTGCGCGACGGCGGCAAGATGTGGGGTCCCGATGGCAAGCTGCACGACTGCAAGGCCGTGATTCCCGACCGCTGCTACGCCACCATGTACGGCGAAATTGTCGATGACTGCCGCAAGAATGGCGCGTTCAACCCGTCCACCATCGGCAGTGTACCGAACGTGGGCCTTATGGCGCAGAAGGCTGAAGAGTACGGCTCGCACGACAAGACCTTCATGGCCCCCGGCGACGGCGTGATCCGCGTGGTCGATGCCTCGGGCGCGGTGCTGATGGAGCAGAAGGTCGAGACCGGCGACATCTTCCGCATGTGCCAGGCCAAGGACGCGCCGATCCGCGACTGGGTGAAGCTCGCCGTCCGCCGCGCCAGAGCCACCGGCGCTCCGGCCATCTTCTGGCTCGACAGCAACCGCGCTCACGACGCCCAGATCATCTCGAAGGTGAACGAGTACCTCAAAGAGCACGACACCACCGGCCTCGAAATCAAAGTCATGCCGCCGGTCGAAGCCATGCGCTTCACGCTTGGCCGCTTCCGCGCCGGAGAGGACACCATTTCAGTGACCGGCAACGTGCTTCGCGACTACCTGACCGACCTCTTCCCGATCATCGAGCTCGGCACCAGCGCCAAGATGCTCTCCATCGTGCCGCTGCTCAACGGTGGCGGCCTGTTCGAGACCGGCGCGGGCGGCTCGGCACCCAAACACGTGCAGCAGTTCCAGAAAGAGGGCTACCTCCGCTGGGATTCGCTCGGCGAGTTCTCGGCGCTGGCCGCCTCGCTGGAGCACCTCGCACAGACTTTCGGCAATCCGAAAGCGCAGGTGCTGGCCGATACGCTCGACCAGGCCATCGGCAAGTTCCTCGACAACCAGAAGTCGCCCGCCCGCAAGGTCGGCCAGATCGACAACCGCGGCAGCCACTTCTACCTCGCCCTCTACTGGGCCGAAGCGCTGGCCGGTCAGGAGGCCGACTCCGAAATGAAGGCCCGCTTTGCCGGTGTCGCGAGCGCTCTCGCCGAGAAAGCCGAACTGATCGACGCCGAGCTGATCGCCGCGCAGGGCAGCCCGGTTGATATGGGCGGCTACTACCAGCCTGACGACGTGAAGACCACACGCGCCATGCGCCCGAGCGGCACGCTTAACGCAATCATCGAAGCCATGTGATCTCGCCGTAAGGCAGCACACGCAACACGAAGCCCGGTTCATCGCCGGGCTTCTGTGTTGCGTGGGGGCAAAGAGGGAATGGACGGAATGAGTTTACGAATTGAAGAGATTGACGGAATGGACAATACAAAGGATAGTCTCGGCTCGTTAGTCCACGCTCTCGCCCGTTGCCCAACGGATCAGCGCATATCCCCCTCCGCCGCCCACGCATAGATGAACCCGCCGTCAGCAAGCATTCGCACTACCTCGTCAACATCATGCCGCGGGACGGCGAAGCAGCCGTTGCTGCGTCCGGTCATCGGCCCATAACCGGTCACAATGTTTACGAGGATGAAGGGGATCGAGACATATCCTGCGGAGTGCAGCACGATGTCGCGCTTTGCGGCGTTGCCGTTTCGTAGCGAATCGAGGCCGTCGAGCCTGAGCGAGAGGCCGTGATCGCCGAAGTATCGCTTCGTGACGCGGAAGAGGCCGAGGCTGCTCATGTTTGACTCCGGCACGTCAGAAAATCTCCGTGCATAGAGTTCGCCGCTGTTCTTGCCGTGCGCCACGCGGTAATACGAGCATTTGCCGCTGCGCAGATCGATGAGCGCCATGCGCTTCACGTACGACGGCTGGCTGAAGTCCACGACAGCAAGCGTCCGCGCCCTCTCTTCGGGATGCGCTTCGAGATAGCCTGCCAGCTCAACTTGCGCTTCGTTCATCGCCTCCTGGCTGACGCGGCCAGCATCGAACAGCAAGCCCGTGGCGGTGATCGTCAGCATCAGAAGAATGCCGAGAACAACGGTAAGGATGATTTTTAATGCGGTGCTCTGCATCGGCGGCAGCGAATCAGATGGAGTAGTATCAAGAGGAAAATAGCGCAATCTTGTTGCTTTGAAGAAAGCTTTTTCGGAATACGTCTCTATTTGAGTGCCTTTAGTCTCAAATTCCAGACGAAAAACCTGTCTGGTTACCTGCCGATCCCTGGCGTGCGGTTTGAGCGTTTGGCGATGAAGGGCGCGGATTGCCAGAGCTGAAGTCCAGTCGGTCGATGGTCTGATAAAGCCTCGTACCGCAGGACGCAGCCATCCGCCGGACGCTCGATTGCCTGCTGGTGATTGATCCGTCGCAGTGGAAGGAAAATAATATTTCTCTCTGATCGATAAAACGATGCATCTTTTCGTTCTATAAATTAGACGACAGAACCCTGAAAAAAACAATACAATCTCAGATATGAACTTGATTTTGATGTCGTGAATATCTTAAATTGCACAATAAAGTATTTGTATAATCAATCTGAAAGAACTTAATATCAATATGGTTATATGATCAATACTGGGTTATATACAGAATAATCAGCATCGACAAAGCCTCTTATGTCCCGCGTTCTATTGCGGATCGCTACTTGCATAGGAAATACATATATTCAATAACCTGTTAATAAAGGAGATAACACGGATGAGGCCGATCACGTTAGCACTGTACGCAATGCTTTTTCTGGCAGGTTGCGCGACGATGACCAGCGCTCCGAAGCGTTCAGGCGATGTTGTTACGGAGTTACAATCATTAGAACAATATTTCGCTGCCAATGTAATCTCGACATACGATAGCTTAAAGACAAAACCCGAGGAGCAAAAAACCTACAGAAACAATGTTATTTTTGGACGCATCCGGGCCATCGATCTGCACTACAATCAGTTTATCCAGGACATTTCAAGGGAAGGCAAGGGGATGGGCATTGGTACAGATTCCGCTGTATTGCTTTTTAGCGCCGCTGGCACTCTGTCAAAAGTATCCAGTACTAAGTCAATCTTTGCTCAGTCTTCAGGTGTTGTGACAGGCGTAAAATCTTCGATTGATAAAAATGCTTACTATGATAAGACGCTGTATGCGCTTATTTCCCAAATGCAAGCAAGCAGGCAAGAAGCTCTGGTAACTCTCTATAAAGGTTTGGAAACAAGCGTTGATCAGTATCCACTTTTAAAAGCGCTGATAGATGTGGAGTCTTACTATCAAGCTGGTACGATAGCAGGAGCTGCTAGGGCAATAACAAAGTCTTCAGGCGAACAGAAAGCAATAGCAGATACAGAGATGGTAAAGATTACAGGTAAATATATAAAAGATAAAGAAAAAGAAACTATCAGGTTATTCTGGAAGCCAGACGGAACAACAATTTATCCGCCACACGACAAGAAGATCAAAGATTGGATGCGTGCGAATGGTTTGAATGTCCATATTACAACATTCATTAACTCGCATGTTTTTTCAGATTTAAGAGTCAGAGCCATCAATGAAATTCCAATTCCATAAGGAGGAAGTTATGCCACACATTGAAGAACTCACGGCTGTACCGGAAAGTGAAGTAGCCGAAGTCGTTTCTGACTTTGAAAGCGAGGGGGCGAAAGTAGAAAAGATCAAACAACGCGATGGCAACTGGACTGTTCGGGCGACGTTTGCTGATTGAGTGCAGCGTTTTCAAAGTGTGTTTCTGCTCGTTCGCCCGCAAGTCAACGAGCGAGCGGAACGCTTTCCACGAGTTCGCCGTTGCTTCGAGGCAGCGGCAGAATGGTTTATTCGACGTTGTGAAGTGATGAACGGTTGGGGCGGGTTGACGTTTGTTTTAAAAAGGGTTAAGTAGTATTGCCGTCGTATGGAAAAAAACAGTTCTGGTGACGGGGGCATCCGGGTTTATCGGGGCGCATCTGGTGAAGCGGTGCTTGCGGGACGGCTACGGCGTGAAAGCGCTGGTGCGGAAGGGGAATTCGTGCATTCCGGCGTTGCGGGCTTCAGGCGTGGAGGTGGTCGAGGGGGATGTGCGTGACGGCGAGGCAGTCGATGCGGAGGTGCGGGGCTGCAATCTGGTGCTGCACTCCGCCGCGCTGAACTCCGATTGGGGGCGAAGCAGGAGTTCATCGACATCAACATCGGCGGCACTCGCTACGTGTGAGACTTCGCGCTTCGGCACGACGTCGAGCGGCTGGTGTCTCAGCACGCTGGAGTGTTTTGACCACCACACACTCGACAGGGTGGATGAACGGAGCCCCTGTTGTATCCGAGCAATCCTATCCCGACACGAAAATCGCAGGCAGTAACGAAGTATTGGCGGCGATGAAGCGCGGTCTTTCGTCGAGCATACTCTATCCGGTGTGCGTCTGTGGCCCCGGCGACCGGACGATATTTCCGTTGCTGGCCGACGTCATCCGCAAGCGGCAACTCTTCTTCTGGTCGCGCAACGCGCCTGATCTATATCGACAATCTCGTCGATCTGACGATGCTTGCCGCCACGCGCCCGGAAGCCGCAGACGAGGCGTTCATGGCATGCGACGGCGAGGCGATCACCTTCGAGGAGGCGTGCAAGCGCATCGCCGGAGCGATTGGCTCGCCGCTGCCATCGCTCCATCTGCCATTCGACCTGGTGAGAGGAGTTGCCGGGGTGATGGAGGCGCTCTACCGGGTTGACGGAAGCAAAACGCGCCCGCTGCTAACCCGGCAGGCGGTCGATCTGCTCGCCTTGCGGGCGCTGGTCGATATATCCAAAGCCCGCAAAACGCTCGGCTGGCAAAGCCTCGTGCCGCAGGACGAAGGCATCAGCCGTGCGCTGGAGTGGCTGGTGACGGTCGATCCGGCGCACTGGAAGGCGAAGTGATGGGCTGGGCAGTCGGGAAATAATTCGATCCAGCTCGTCGTCCGCAAAGCGTTTTGGCGTCCGCGTCGGGCGGGTTCAGCATCGTATATTTCTCAATGCCTGCTGGCTTTGCAAGCAATCGAAAAGAAGGAAGATAAGCGAACACAAAATTGTAGCTCTCTCTGTTATTGTTAGATGGCATGTAAAGATTATTTCTGTTTTTTTCTTCTCTGTAAATCATTTCAAGACTGATAGTTATTGTAGTACAGCAGTTCACGCTTGTTGATTGGTGGTATCTTGTTAACAAAACCAGGAGAAATGATCATGAAAAAAACTGACAAAGAATCGGGGAAAACGAAGAAAGTTAAAGACGTTATGGGCGTCGTACATGAGATTGTTTCCGAAGCGGCAAGTAATGAGGAAAATCAGGATTGTCCCTGCTGTCCCGATGACGATCCTGGATGCGTTTGGCCAGAGAATCCGAACAGTTCGCAAAAGTACAGTTATTTCGAGACGCTCGATCCATTCTATCCATTCGTGTCGGATACGACAACCACGCTTAACAGGCTTGGCGAGAACGAGATGCGAATCACCTTCATGGGTTCTGTCATTCCCATGAACATGCGTAAAACCCAGCAGGAGATGAGCGTTTTTGTCGAAGTCGGCTGGGATGAAGAGCGGCAGTGCCCTCGGGATCAGTTCGTATTTGACTGCGGTTCCGGGGTCTCGACCAACTACAACGCCATGAATGTGAATCTTGGCAGGATGAACAAGATATTCATCAATCACCTTCATGCCGACCATATGAGCGACCTGACGCATATCTACTGCTTCGGGCCTTCGCAAGGCCGCGTGTCGCCGCTCTATGTTTTCGGGCAGAGCAATTCCGGGATTACCTGTCCCCAGTACCTGGAGACTCCAAGCCGGAAATATGACGACGGGGTCAACGCGTTCTGCCAGCACTTGCGCAACGCCTGCCGCTGGCATACCGAAAGCTTCAGTTTTCAGTCAACCATGGGTGAGCCCAATCCTCCGAGCCAGGACGAAATCAAGCGCCGTTGGGGATTGCCGGTAAAGCCGGAGCAGGTTCTGGATGATACCTGGGGAGATGGCTACGCTATGGTGCCGATCGAGCTGCCATGGGACAGGGAGGGAGTTGCGTACCATAACAAGGAGACCGGCGTGAAGATCACCCATTTTCCAGTGATTCATACCCGGCGGGGAGCGATAGGATACAAACTTGAGTGGACTACGCCAAGAGGCGAAATATTGACCATGATGTACACCAGCGACACCAAGCCGGAAACCAAATCGCTCGAACACGCCTGTAACCGCAAGAAGGGTGTTGACGTGTTCATCCACGAAATGATCGTGCCGCCGCAGATATGGATCATGAAGATGGGTCATATGCACCAGCTTCCCGATATGGACAGCCCTGGCGTCCAGTCTGTGGCAATGGTTCAGCACAGCAGTCACACCCCTCAGGGCGCATTCGGGTACCTGCTCAGTCAGATCGAACCCAAACCCCGCCTGACCGTTGCAACCCATTTTCCCGTGGCGGACGACACCGTGGCCTGCGCCATGAAAAGCGTCAGGAAGCACGTCAGGGATGTGTATCAGGGGCCAACTCCTTGTGGTGGTAAAAACCCTGCCCGCATCACCTGGTCGTCGGATCTCATGGTCATCAGTGTCACCAAAGAAGAGATCAAGGAAATGAGGGCTGAAATCAACGATTATGAATTCTCAGCGACCGTTGTTCCGCCCACCAGGGAGCAACAGATTCTTTCAGTCACACCGAAATATCACAAGAAAGATCAGAAGCAAGGCGATCCGTACGCCCAGATCGATCTCGCGACGGCAATTCCGCCATGCTCCGGCATAGGCAAAGAGTGCAAATGTAACTACCGGCCTGACGGATATTGATCGTTGCGATTCGTCTGATGCGCCGGTTGCGGAGATCGTGGTGCATGACGTTCTTGCTGAAACAGGGCAGGCCTCCGGGTCTGCCCCACTGTTAAAAAAATTCGATCCCGCTCCTTGTCCGCAAAGCGTTGTGCCATCGGGATCACGCGGATTTACCCTCGTCAAGCCGACTATCCGCCGCCCGAAAAATCTTTCTCCGGCGTTGCCTTCATCCTGAAAAATCGTTACCATTGGAGGTTCTTTGAGCATTACGGTGCCGGGTGTTCGCATCCGGGTAATAGGGAAGTGCGTGGGAATCGCACACTGTGCCCGCAACTGTAAGATGGTTTGCCGCACGACGATAGGGACAGCTCTGTCCACTTTGCCGCTGCGGTTCGGGTGTATCCACTCTGCCAACCTCTGATACCACGGGGAATGCAGGGGAAGGTCGCCCGAGGGAAAACGTCGAAGTTACTTCGCAGCCATCGAAGTCAGGAAACCTGCCGTAATGGTTGGCGCCGCATGGCTCCGGGAACAGAGCTTGGCGACCCGTTCATTGATCGAAACCTGGTTATTCCTCGATTATTTTTCGTCAGTTCGCCAAAGCTGTTTTCCGAGTTTGACGGGGTGGTTTATATTGCAATGAGCCACTTTCCGTCATGATGCGACAATGCTTCGCCGTGCGTGCCGACGTCAGGTAAGTCTTGGAATAAAAAGGATTTGCCTATCAACAACCATTTATCGATTCTGGAGACTTCACATGAAAATCGCCCGCCTGTTTACCTCACCCGGTGAAAACGTTTACGACCGTTTCGAGTACACCCAGAGAACCTCCGTGCTCCGCAATCCCGACGGCTCCAAGGTCTTCGAGATGAACGATGTCGAAGTGCCGGTTTCGTGGTCGCAGGTTGCCGCCGACATTCTGGCGCAGAAATATTTCCGTAAAACTGGTGTGCCGCAGCGTGACGCCGAGGGCAACCTCGTCATCGGCGCGGATGGCCGTCCGGTGACCGGCAGCGAAAATTCGCTCAAACAGGTGGTGCACCGCATGGTGGGGTGCTGGCAGGAGTGGGGAAAACGGCACAACTACTTCGATACCGACGACGACGCGCAGGCGTTTTACGACGAGGTGGCGTATATGCTGCTCGCCCAGATGGCCGCGCCGAACTCGCCGCAGTGGTTCAACACTGGCCTCCAGTTCGCCTACGACATCAACGGCCCGGCGCAGGGGCACTTCTACGTCGATTCGGTGACGGGCGAGACCCGCGAGTCGGAGGACGCCTACAGCCGCCCGCAGGCGCACGCCTGTTTCATCCAGTCGGTGCAGGACGATCTGGTCAACGACGGCGGCATTTTCGACCTCGCCATCCGCGAGGCCCGCGTCTTCAAGTTCGGCAGCGGATCGGGCACAAACTACTCCAATCTTCGCGGATCGGGCGAAAAACTCAGCGGTGGCGGCAGCTCCTCCGGTTTGATGAGCTTCCTGAAAATCTTCGATTCGGCGGCGGGCGCTATCAAGTCCGGTGGCACCACGCGCCGGGCGGCCAAGATGGTGATCATCGACATCGACCATCCCGATGTCGAAAAGTTCATCGAGTGGAAGGCCAAAGAAGAGGACAAGGTGGCCGCGATGGTGGCCGGTTCCAGAATCTGCTCACGCTTCCTCAAGGCGATTGTCGAAGAGGCGCTCCGGGGCGGCGCTGACCGGCTGGAGAACGAGATGCTCGACAGGCTGATCCGCAACGCCCTGCATCGCGGCGTTCCGATGAGCTACATCCTGCGCGTGCTGGCCCTCGTCGGGCAGGGCTACACCTCGCTCGACTTCGAGGAGTACGACACCCACTACGAGTCCGAAGCCTACGCAACCGTCGGCGGCCAGAACTCCAACAACAGCGTCCGCGTGACCAACGAGTTCATGAAGGCCGTGCAGAACGACGAGATGTGGGTGCTCCGCGAGCGCACCACCGGCAAGGAGGCCCGCGCCGTTCGCGCCCGCGACCTGTGGGAGAAGATCGTGATGAGCGCCTGGAAGTGCGCCGACCCCGGCCTCCAGTTCGACTCCACCATCAACGAGTGGCACACCTGCCCGAAAAGCGGTCGCATCAACGCGAGTAACCCGTGCGTCACCGCCGACACGCTGGTGGCGACCGACCGCGGCATGGAACGCATCAGCGGGCTGGTCGGCCAGTCCCGAGCCGTCAAGAGCATCGACGGCAAAATGCACTGGGTCGAAAAGATTTTCCCGACCGGCACGAAACCGGTCTATGAGCTGAAAACGAAGAGCGGCTACTCGCTGAAGCTGACCGGCGATCATCCGGTTTTCACCGAAAATCGCGGCGACGTCCGGGCCTGCGACCTCTGCAAGGATGACGTGGTTCGCCTCGTCGGCGCGGAGTTTGGCAAGGAGAGCACCGGCTCCGCTGAGAGTGCGCAGCTCGTCGGCCTGCTTGCCGGTGACGGCTGCATCACCACGACCTCGAACCGCACCGCCGCCGGAGAGGCGCGCCGCGTGGCGTTTCTCACCGTTGACAAGGCTGAACGCGAAATTGCCGAGTGGGCCAATTCGCTCATCAACGAGTTGCGCCCCGATCTCGGCGAGCACAACAAGCCGGGTTCCGTCACCGAAACCGTGACCACCGCCCGCGTCGCTGTCGGCAGCCCGCGCATCCTTGAGAAGCTCGAAGCGTTCGCCGTGCTCGACCGGGGCAGCGAGAAGAAAGCCTTCACCGATGCGGTTTTCCGTCTCGCCCGCGCTGAACAGGCCGCCTTGCTGCGCGGCCTTTTCACCGCCGATGGCACTGTAGCCAACTACGGTGACAAATCACAGTACGTCGCGCTCGACTCCACCTCGCTCGAACTGCTCCGGCAGGCGCAGGTGCTCTTGCTCAACTTCGGCATCAAGGCGAAGATTTACGAGAACCGCCGCGCCGGTGAACTGGTCGCGCTGCTGCCGGACGGCAACGGCGGCTCGAAGGAGTATCCCGTCCAGCAGATGCACACCCTGCGCATCAGCCGCAGCTCGCGAGTGCTCTTCGAGGAGGCGATCGGCTTCATGCCGGAGAGCCGCAAATCGGACGAGCTGCGCCGCCTGAACCAGTCGGTCAGCGCCTATCGCGATTCGCTTACCGACGCCGTGGCCTCGCTCACCCGTCTTGGCGAGGAGCCGGTGTTCGACCTCACCGAGCCGGAGACGAGCCACTTCATCGCCAACGGTATCGCCGTCCACAATTGCAGCGAGTACATGTTCCTCGACGATACCGCCTGCAACCTTGCCAGCCTCAACCTCGCGCACTTCCTCGACGAACAGACGGGCAAAATCAAGGTTGTCGAACTCCGGCACGCCTCGGCGCTCTGGACGGTGGTGCTCGAAATTTCGGTGCTGATGGCGCATTTCCCGTCGAAGGAGATCGCCCGCCTGAGCTACGAGTTCCGTACGCTCGGCCTCGGCTTCGCCAACATGGGGCGCGTCTTGATGGTGCTCGGCATTCCCTACGACTCGCCGCGAGGGTTGGCCATCGCGGGCGGCATCGCAGCGCTCATGACCGGGCAGGCCTATGTCACCTCGGCGGAGATGTCCAAAGACCTCGGAGCCTTCGCCCGATACCGCGAAAACAGCGACGACATGCTGCGCGTCATCCGCAACCATCGCCGCGCCGCGCATAACAATTCGGAGGACGATTACGAAGGGCTGGTGGTGAAACCTCGCGGTATCGACTCGGAGTATTGCCCGAAGGAGCTGTTCGAGGCCGCCGGAAAGGTGTGGGACGAGGCGCTCAAAAAGGGCGAGAAGCACGGCTTCCGCAACGCGCAGGTGAGCGTCATCGCGCCGACCGGCACCATCGGCCTCGTCATGGATTGCGACACCACCGGTATCGAGCCGGAGTTCGCCATCGTCAAGTTCAAGAAGCTGGCGGGCGGCGGCTACTTCAAGATTGTCAACCAGTCGGTGCACAAGGCGCTCACGCGGCTCGGCTACAGCGACAAGCAGATCGAGAAGATCGAAAAATACTGCAAAGGTCACGGCACGTTGCGTGGCTGCCCCGGCATCAACCAGCAGTGGCTCAAGAGTCGCGGCTTCACCGACGAAAAGATCGAGGCGGTCGAAAAGCAGCTCGAAAGCGTCTTCGACATCCGCTTCGCTTTCAACAAGTGGATCATCGGCGAGGAGTTCTGCCGCTCCCTCGGCTTCTCCGACGCCGACCTGAACGACGGCGGTTTCGACATGCTCCTCGCTCTCGGCGCGACCGAAGCGGACATCGAGGTGGCCAACGACTTCGTCTGCGGAACCATGATGATCGAAGGCGCGCCGCACCTCAAGCCGGAGCACCTGCCGGTCTTCGACTGCGCGAGCACCTGCGGGCGCAAAGGCGAGCGCTACATCACCCACATGGCGCACGTGCACATGATGTCCGCCGTGCAGCCCTTCATCTCCGGCGCGATCTCCAAGACGGTCAACATGCCGGCGACCGCCACCACCGTTGAAATCGGCGAGGTCTATAAAGCCGCGTGGCAGTCGATGGTCAAGGCGATCACCATTTATCGCGACGGCTCCAAGCTCTCGCAGCCGCTCAACATTTCGTCCATCGCCGACCTCGACGAGGTGGTCATGCTCGGCACCGAGGAGGATCTGGACGAAACCAAGGGGCCGAAGGAGGTGCAGGAGCGCATCGTCGAGCGAGTCTATCACCGCTCGGAGCGCCGGATGCTGCCGAAGCGCCGCAAGGGTTTCATCCGCGAGGCGTACGTCGGCGGCCACAAGGTGTTCCTCAGAACCGGCGAGTACGAGGATGGTTCGCTGGGCGAAATCTTCATCGACATGTACAAGGAGGGCGCGTCGTTCAAGGGGCTGCTCAACTGCTTCGCCGTGCTTGCCTCCAAGGCGCTCCAGTACGGAATGCCGCTCGAAGAGCTGGTGGACAGCTTCACCTTCACCCGCTTCGAGCCTGCGGGCGCGGTGCAGGGCCACAACGCCATCAAGAACTCGACCTCGATTCTCGACTACGTTTTCCGCTCCATCGGCTACGACTACCTTGGCCGCAAGGATTTCGTGCATGTGAAAGCGGTGGATGAGGTGCCGGAGGTGCCAGCCAACGGCAACGGCAACGGGCACACTGCGAAAGCCAAAGCGTCAGAGCCGGAACTCGCCGTCCACACGCCAAAACACCACGCCGACGACCACAGCATCCTCAAAAGCCAGGCCGCGCAAGCGAGAGTGCAGGGTTACACCGGCGAGCAATGCGAGAATTGCGGATCGGTACGAGTAAAGCAGAACGGCACCTGCAAAGTGTGCGAAGATTGCGGAATGACGACGGGGTGTTCGTGAGGTTGGATTGATTGACTCCGGGAGCGCCGGGTGATTGCTCGGCGCTTTTGGGGGGGGGAGGGGGAGTTTAGCTTCTGCTACTTGTTTTTCCGACGAATCGATCAGGGTGGTGTGAGGTAAATTTACCTTTTTTGTTTGCTTTTTACCTTTTGGATGCTTATAATAGAGGTAAAATTACCTTTGTTATGATTAGAAATATCTTAGAAAATAGTTTGAATTTACCTGAAAGCCCTTCGTTGAAGGAGCTTTTCAATGAGAAGCTACTGGAGTTTGGCTTAAGCAAAACACAGTTTGAAAAACTAGCTAATATTCAACGCAGAAGCCTTGATGGAATATTGGATAAGTCATCTAAGCAAACTGATGTGACCAATATTCTCAAGTTAGGAGAATTTTTAGAAATGCCATTTGATCGTTTGTTGGCATATCATCTAAAAGATAGAGCAGTTGAAGAGGTTAAGGATTTGCAAGATTCTATTGAGATGACTTTTATCAGTAGATATTTTGATCTTAAAACTTTATCCTCACTAGGTTTTGTTGATAAAAAATTCACTATTGATGAACTTAAGAAAAGAATATGTGAGTTTTTTCAGCTATCATCGATTTATGAGTATGAAAATGAATTAAATGAAGCATTGTATAGTAGAACCAAAAGGTCTTTTAATGATAAGATGAAAGACTTTTGGATAAAGTCATCATATAAATACTTTGAACTGATTGATAATCAAAACGATTACTCAAGGGAAGCTTTGAAGGAATTAATTCCTAAGATTAAACCATATACTCAAAATGTTGATAAGGGGTTCTTGACGGTTTGTAGGGCTCTTTACAATGTAGGTGTCACAATTGTATTTCAACCAATGGTGCCAAAAACGCAAATACGCGGAGCAACTTTTCTGGTAAATAATAAGCCGTGTATTGTTGTGACTGATCTAAAAAAAAGTTATCCGACTATATGGTTTTCCTTATTACACGAACTTCACCACGTGCTATTTGACTTAGAGCAGCTTAAGCAGATGCGATACCATTTAACAGGAGAACCCGATTTGTTTTTGATACATGAAGATAAGGCTAATGAATTTGCGTCGGAATATCTTATTTCTGAAGAAAAGATGAGATATATTGAGCCATTAATTCATAATCACCACATGGTAAGTAAGTTTGCTAAAGAAATTCAGATACATCCATCTATTATATACTCTCAATTTCAATATAGGCAAGATAAGATTGGTAATAATTATTGGGGGGCGTTTATAGAGCACTTTCCTAAAATAGATTCTTTAGGGGAAAGCTTAAATAAGTCTAATTGGGATGTTGAATCATTAGAGGTAGCTGCGCAAAAAATCAAAAAACTATTAACGGTATAGTATGAAAAAAATAATTGATGTTCTCGGCAAAAGTCAGCTTTCAAGAGAAGATTTAGAAAGGTTTGAGATTCTGCAAAAAGCTGAAGAGGTTAAAGGGGAACAGCTGGCTATTGATTTAGATTCTGGATTAGTAGTCGAAAATGAGGCGGAAGCATTGATGTCAAAAAAGATTGATGATCCGGTGGAGAAGTTTCAACTTTATTACAGGGGCCTCAGAAAAATGTTGTTAGATTTTCTTCCAAAAGGCAGAGAACATGAACAGGCTCGAAATATGATCTATGATGAAAAAAATATTTTGATTAATCGTGGTGCGAAAAAAGATGAGAAGGGACTGAGAGGAAGTGATGGAAGAATGGCCCACTTGGATGATTTAGAAATGGCTATTCAAATCGTTGCGTTATGGATCACAAAAAAGGGTTCATACTATGATCTGTATCAAGCTTTTTGGAATAAGAATGAAGAAATGGGTTACGGGCATCAAAACTAAATATTATGATATTTTAAAATTGCTGATCCTTTCGAGAGGTTTCAGGATGTTGTTCCTTTGCTCAAAATAAACAATTTATTGATCTACGACAGATTCCCGGTTTTGTTCTTTTTGCAGGATTTTTTCGAAGAGGGATTCGGGTGCGACATCCGCTCCGTTGGGCCAAGCGATGGTTCCGCCTTCGATGAAGGCGCTTCTGAAAAAGCCAGGCTCTTTGAGAGGGGCGAACACCGGGCCTTTTTGCGGGTACTCTGAAAAATCGACATCACCATGCACCCCATCGTCGAAGGTGATATGGTAGCTGCTCTCGCAAAAGGAGCTGACGGACAGGCTGCTGGCAAAAAATATTTGCATATTTGTATCCAAACTAATACACTTCAAGAATGAACACGTTCATTCGATCATCCAGTTTTGACACGTGGCTGTCGGAACTTGCTGACCAAAAGGCAAAAGCACGAATCCTTGTCCGGCTTCAAAGCGCGATGCAGGGAAACTTCGGTGATTGTGAGCCGGTTGGCGAAGGGGTTTCGGAAATGCGCATCCATATTGGGCCGGGTTATCGGGTCTATTATACACGGACGGGCAAAACCCTGTACTTCCTGCTGGCCGCTGGCGACAAGTCAACACAAAGCAAGGATATAGCTCATGCGAAGAAATTGGCACGTGAACTCAAGAAAGAGCAATTATGAAAACGACATACGCGACATTTGATATTTCGGAATATCTCGATAATGATGAAGTCATTACCGAATATCTCTCTGCTGCCGCCGAAGACCCCAACCCCGACGTTTTCGTTGCCGCTCTCGGTGACGTGGCCAAAGCGCGTGGTATGACGCAAATAGCCAAAGCTTCCGGTCTGGGTCGGGAAAGCCTTTACAAAGCCTTGAGTAAAGGGTCTCATCCACGTTTTGAAACCATCAACGCCGTCCTGCAAGCACTCGGTGTGAAATTCACTGTGGTAAGCCGGTAGAGGAATCTGGATGAAGTATCAGGTTTTCGATCAGGGTGCCGAGACGTTGTTCCGTTGCCACAAATTCTACTGTTGATCTTCTGGGTCAATATGCGAAGCTGGGGCTTCGCGTTCCCAGGTGGATTTCCGGTTTTGTTCTTTTTGCAGGAGTTTTTAGAGGGATTCAGGAGCGACATCCGCTCCGTTGGGCCATGCGATGGATGGGGGGAGAGGGGCGAAAACAGTGCTTTTTTGCGGGTACTCTGAAAAATCGACATCACCCAGCCAGTTCTCTCCTCGAATAACGAGGATTCGTCATCGCGAGTCCTGACCTGTCGGGGCGCGGCGATCCATCTTTTACTGCCTTCGCCGATTCCGCATGGATTGCCACGTCGCTACGCTCCTCGCAATGACGGGATAACGATAATCGCAGAAGTACGTTATCCCGATCACATCATTCAGGTTCCAAATGGTGCACCTGAAAGGGTTGACTTACTTTCTTTTGATCGATATATTAATCGTATGACGAAAAGATTAACGATGGAGGATCGATGACAACCGTAACCATTTCCCCGAAATTTCAGGTCGTCATTCCAAAAACAATACGCGACAGTCTGGGTTTGCAACCCGGCCAGAAGATTCAGGCAATCGTGTATGAAGGCCGGATCGAGCTGGTGCCGATCCGCTCACCAAAACAGATGCGCGGTTTCCTGCCCGGACTCGACACGCAAGTGGTGCGCGAAGGAGACCGGGTATGAATGTGGTCGATTCATCCGGATGGCTGGAGTACTTTGCAGGCACGCCCGCCGCTGACCATTTTGCCGCGCCCATCGAAGATTTCACGAATCTGATTGTCCCGGTTATCAGTTTGTACGAAGTGTTCAAACGGATACTCCAGCAACGAGGCGAAGGCAGTGCGCTTCAGGCAATCGCCTTCATGCAGCAGGGGCAGGTGGTTGAACTGACGGCCCCGCTCTCATTGACCGCCGCGCGAATCAGCGCTCAGGAAAAACTCCCGATGGCCGACAGCATCATGCTGGCAACGGCGCGGGAGTATGGAGCGACGTTGTGGACGCAAGACTCCGATTTTCAGGGAATCGAAAACGTCCACTATTTCGAGAAGTGAGCCGGAGAAAGAGCGATGAGTAGCACATTCGAGAGTATAAAAAAGGGACTGGAAGAGGCGGCCGCGTATTCGCAGGGCAAACCGGTCAAGGTCAGAACTTATCATCCTCAACCGGTCGATGTGAAAAGCGTCAGGTTGCAGACCAAACTGACCCAGAACGAATTCGCCGCCACATTCGGCATCAGCGTTTCTACCCTGAGACACTGGGAGCGCGGAGATCGAAAACCTCAAGGCCCGGCGCTGGTCTTGCTCAATCTGGTCAAGAAATCACCTGAAACCGTGCTGCGTGTACTGGCTGATTGAAATATCAACGGACGCGATTGGCAGAAGTATCGGGATGTTTGAACGAGCCTTCCCGCCTGAACTCAACCCTGAACCGCAATGAACATCGACCGCATAGCAAGCGAAGCTCTCAAGCTCGATCCGAAAAGCCGCGCCATTCTCGCCGAAACCATTTGGGAAAGTCTGGAAGACCCCTATCTCGAATCCTCAGACGTAACTGATGAAGAATCAATCAGCTTAGCCATAAAAAGAGACGAGGATATCAAAAACGGAACCGTCACGCCGCTCTCGCACAAAGAGCTGATGGACAGGTTGCGCAACCGTTAAGATTGAATACCATCCGGCTATAGAGGACGAACTTCGCAAAATTATCAACTACTACAACGATTGTTCAACAGGGCTTGGAACGGAATCCCTGAACGAATTCGAGCATCAGGTACTCAAGATTGCCGCCAATCCATTCCGATGGGTGGCGGTCAAAGGCGCTATCCGCAGATCACTGATGCACCGATTTCCGTATGTCATTTATTTCCGGGTTGTCAATGATCAGACGTTGCGGGTAACAGTAGTCAAGCATCAGTGCAGACATCCGAAAAGAGGCATAAGTCGGCGTTAAGTAGGGAAGGAATATAGGGGACGTTGATCCGTTGCCGAAAATTCTACTGTTGATCTTCTGGGTCAATATGCGAAGCTGGGGCTTCGCGTTCCCAGGTGGATTCCCGGATTTGTTCTTTTTGCAGCAGTTTTTCGTAGAGAGATTCGGGAGCGACATCCGCTCCGTTGGGCCATGCGATGGATGGGGGGAGAGGGGCGAAAACAGTGCTTTTTTGCGGGTACTCTGAAAAATCGATCTCACCATGCCAGTTCTCTCATCGAATAACGAGGTTTCGTCATCGCGAGTTCCGACCTGTCGGGGCGCGGCGATCCATCTTTTACTGCCTTCGCCGATTCCGCATGGATTGCCACGTCGCGATGCTCCTCGCAATGACGGGATAACGATAATCGCAGAAGTACGTTATCTCGACGACATCATTCATGTCCCACATGGCGTACTCTTCAGTTTAAAGGTTCGCCAGGCATCATCACATTGCTCGATCTGGCAAGCTCCCAAGGGAATAATCTGGTCATAACCTGTTGCTTCACACTGAGTACTTTTCACATCTTCCCGATCTCATCCAGCAAATCGGGATGCCGGTCGATGAGTTTCAACAGCTTAAGCAGCGGCGCGGGCGGTCTGGTCTCCCCGCGCTCGTATCGTGAGAACGCGATCTTGCCGACGCCGAACGATGTGGCGAGTTGCGGCTGCGTCAGCTTCAGCTTTCTGCGGATGCGCCGGATGTCCGCCGCCGGGTCGCCCTCGATCGCTCGCACCAGCCCCTCCCGAGCCTCCGTATAGCGCCGGTAACTTTCGTCATCCCATATTCCTTAGCCGCACTCCGGGCAGAACTGGCCGCGCATGTCATGCAAAGTCATCGATTTGCTGCCATTGCTGAGCGTTTCCTCCAAAACCTTGTCGATCATACCGCCGTGACCGCATGAGCGACATTGGATTGTGCTCATTGTTTGATTCTTATTTTTTGTTGAGAAGATAATATCATTGGTGAGAGGTTTCAGTGTTCGCTTGCCCGATCATCAATCCGAAAAAAATTCCTTCAGAAAATCAGCGGGAGAGAGGATCGGGATTTCGTCTCATTGGGCCAGATCGAGCAGATGGGCATCGCCGGAGAGGATGGTTTCGGCTTGAGCTGCGCTGGCCGCTTCGAGGACGCGGTTGTCGTCGGGATCAGCGGTAATGACCGACAGGCTGATTTCTGGCCGTACGATAGAAAACGTATCTCTGAACAACCGGATGATGCCGTAAACCTGCTCTTCGTTCAGTCCGAATTTTGACCGCATCAAAACCGCTTCGACCGCATTCAGCAAGGCAGGCGATGTGACGTTGGTGACTCTGCCGGACGAGCACAGCCTCAACAACGCTCTCGGCTTGCCGCCGAACAAAATTCCTGAGATAAGCACATTGGGGTCGCAAATGACTCTCATTGGCTGACAGCGTTTTTCTTTCGTGCGGCGTTGATTTCATCCTCGACATCTCTGACGGTCAGTTGTTTTATTCCGCTCATTTCATCGCCAAGTCGGAACAGCTCTTCCCACTGTTGCTGGCGTTAGATGTAGAGTCGTGCCGCTTCGCGCATGAACTCGGAGCGGCTGCGGTGTTTCTTTTGAGCCGTTTTGTCGATTTCTTTCAACAACGACTCCTGAAACGAGATATTGTCGGTGACGGTGCCCATAGGTAATCGTTTATTGTATCTTCGATATAAAAACCTTGTATTGGATAGCCGCTCATTGTTCGTGAAGGTTCCTTCTGAATTTTTTATCGGAGGCGCTTACAGCGAAATAAACTGTTATCCTTGGCTTGTCCGCTCTGCCCTCCACAGAGAGCTTTATGACCTCTTCGTTTAATTTCTTTCCTTGTTTATTACTCAGGATATTGTGAACTTTAAAAAATAGAAGTCGGCGTTGCCGCCTGCATGGCGTGGTGGCCGTTGTCTGTGCTTTTGAGGTCTTGTAGTTCATGGTGTTTTTCAAACAACCTGAAAGGAGGTCTCGCATGTCAAAGTTCATTTCAATCATCATCTCCGCCATGCTGGCGCTGTGTTTGCTGACGGGGCGAGCAGAGGGGAAAGCGGCTTCGGTCAGGCTGGGGCCGGAGGTTGCCCTTGGCGCGTTCATGGGGCTGGTCGAGGAGCATCTCGCGGGGATTCTGCGAACGGAAACGGTGATCGCCGCCTCAACCGAGGCGAAGTCTGCAAGCTGGGACGAGGTCAGGCCGTTGCTCGAACGCTTCCGCAATGATCTTCCGACCGATGCCACAGTTTGGTTCATGATGCCCGACGGCAGCTACTACTCCACGGAGAAAGGTGGTCTCACCGACCAGAATCTCTGTGATCGCGCCTATTTCGCGAAGCTCATGGCCGGGCAGGATATTCTCGGCGAGCTGGTGATCAGCAAATCGACGGGGCAGCGCTCCATCATCGTCGCCGCGCCGGTGCTCGCTGCTGATGGCAAGGTTGTCGCGGCGGTTGGCGTGTCGGTCGATGCGGTCAGGCTGGCTGGAGTTGTCGATTCAAGCATGACGTTGCCGGAGAATGCCTACTTTTACGCGCTCGATGCCAATACCAAAATCGTTCTGCACCGCAATCATGCCCGAATGTTCAGGACGGTCGCCGAAGTCGGTGACGAAAGCCTCGGCGATGCCTTCAAGGCGGTCATGGGCAAGGAACATGGAAGTTTCGATTATGTGCTCAACGGCAAGAAAATGACCTCGATTTTCCGTAAATCCCCGGCGCTCGGCTGGTACTTTTTCATCGCACAGGAGCGTAAATAGAATGGACAGCGATCAGGAGTTCATGGCGCTCGCCTTCGAACAGGCGAGGAAAAGCTACGCGGATGGCGGCGTGCCGGTCGGGGCGGTGATGGTCGAAAACGGGCAGGTCATCGCTGCCGGGCATAACCAGCGCGTGCAGAATGGCGATCCGATTGCACACGGCGAGATGGCGTGCATCCGGCAGGCGGGCCGCCGCGCCCGGTACGACGACGTGACGCTTTTCACGACGCTCTCGCCCTGCATGATGTGCGCGGGCGCAATCGTCCAGTTCGGCATCGGGCGTGTCGTCGTGGGGGAGAACCGGAGCTTCAGCGGCAACATCGACTTCCTGCGCGAGCATGGCGTCGAAGTCACGCTTCTCGACGACGAGCGTTGTCGATCCCTGATGGACACCTTCATCGCCGAACGCCCCGACCTCTGGGACGAAGATATCGCCGGGAACGGGTGACGGCGATGTTGCCTTTCGGGTGTGTTTATTGTATTGGTGATTTTCGATGTTAACACTTATGTTATAACACGTTATCCCATCGCTCGAAAGCTGTTTTCATACCAGTTCGTTCAGAAACGGATGGCGGCATGGTTATGCTTTAGCGAAAAGCAGACGGCAATCTCTTTGTTCCGCCATACCCGGTCATCATTGACGGGATTGTCAACGAAAAGTTTGTAAGTTTTGGGCAAGCATATGCACATTTGAGTGAAGCAGTGAGCGCCGGAAGGCGCAGGATAATGACAACATTCCCGGGAGCCTCTCATGAAATTCGAATACTACAATCCTACCCATCTGATTTTTGGAGCAGGAAGCCTCGCCCGGCTTGGCGAAGTGACCGGCGCATATGGCAAAAAGGCGATGATCGTCACCGGCGGCGGCAGCGTCAAGCGAAGCGGCGTTTTCGACCGTGCGGTCGCGAGCCTGACGGCGGCTGGCGTGACGTTCGTGGAGTGCGACGGCGTCGAGCCGAATCCGCGACTTTCATCGGTGGCGCGGGGCGGCCAGATCGCCCGGCAGGAGGGTTGCGACGTGGTGATCGCGCTTGGCGGCGGCAGCGTGATGGATGCCGCAAAGGTGATGGCGGCGGCGGTATTCTACGAAGGCGATTTGTGGGATATGTTCCCGCACGGGCAGGCAACCCGTCGGCTGCCGTCCCGGGCGCTTCCGGTCATCACCGTGCCGACGCTTGCCGCCACCGGTTCGGAGATGAACAGCGGCGCGGTCATCACGGACGAGAAAACGACCATCAAGTCGTTCGTCGGCGCGAAGTGCCTTTATCCAAAAGCGGCCATCGTCGATCCCGAACTCACCGTGAGCGTGCCGCCCGACCAGACAGCCTACGG
The DNA here is from genome assembly GCA_013334855.1 of Chlorobaculum sp. GTDB lineage: Bacteria > Bacteroidota > Chlorobiia > Chlorobiales > Chlorobiaceae > Chlorobaculum. The sequence continues at coordinate 21,579 of JAAXWU010000028.1, forward strand.
CGTCTGCGACCTCATCACGCACGTCACCGAGTCGTACTTCAACGGCTTTGACGGCACGCCGATGCAGGATCGCTTCGCCGAGAGTGTTATCGCCACGGCCATCGAGTGGGGGCCGAAAGCGGTCGCCGACGGCAGCGACCTCGAAGCCCGCGCCCAGGTGCAGTGGGCCTCGGTGGTCGCGCTCAACGGCTGGGTGCAGTCGGGGTGTCTGTCGCCCTTCCCGGTGCACATGATCGAGCACTCCATCTCCGCGCTGCACGACATCGCCCACGGCGCGGGCCTCGCCATCGTCAATCCGGCCTGGATGCGCTTCGCCGCCAAGTCGCGCCCGGCCCGCTTCGCGCAATTCGCGCACCGCATCTTCGGCATCGTGTTGAAAAGCGCGGACGATATGGAAGCCGCGCTTGAGGGCATCGACCGCTTCGAAGCATTCCTGCGCTCCATCGGCTGCCCGACGCGCCTCTCGGAATGCGGCATCGGCGACGACCTCCTCGACCGCTACGCCGAAGACACTCTGCTCGTCGCGGGCAACGCCGAAGGCCAACTCGCCAGCAGGCCAATGATGACGAAAGCGGACATTGTCGAAGTACTGCAAGCAACGTTGTGATGACACAGCTCCGTGTACCTCGTTGGTGAGATGCTCCCCGGCAACGACTGAATCTTTTTCAATCGTTGCCGGATGCTCCATTCTTGTCACTGCCGAAACAGGAAACGCCTCGAAAAGCAACGGATCATTACATCTATACGACTGAAAACCTGTTTTCATGCACGTCAGAGCGTTCTTATTCCCAGAGCTACACGTTGTCAACACCGTTTACATCGTCCACCTGCCTTCGTGCGACGACCCGCAAGAAGAACCCGCCGGGAATTAACTGCCCGAAATGGCGTTTGTATATGTAAAATTACTGTTCATCAATCAGCCATTCATCATGAACAACCGAATCCTTATCCTCGTGCTCTGCATCGGCCTCTGCCTGGCGGTCGGTTTTGGCGGAAGCACATTTACCCCCAAGCCGGGTTCCTGGTATTACACCACGCTCAACAAGCCGGAATGGAATCCGCCCGACAGGCTCTTTGCGCCTGTCTGGACGGTGCTGTTCATCATGATGGGCACGGCGCTCGCCAAAGTGCTCGGAGCGGGTTGGCAGAAAAAGGAGGTCAAAGCTGGCGCGGCGCTCTTCGCGATTCAACTGATCCTGAACCTCGGCTGGTCGGCGTCGTTCTTCGGAATGCAGTCGCCGATGAAGGGGCTGATCGTCATCGCTCTGCTGTGGATTTTCATTGTCCTGACCATGCTGGCTTTCGCCAAAGTCTCGAAACCGGCCTCACTGCTGCTCGCGCCCTATCTCGCCTGGGTGAGCTTCGCCTCTTTTCTGAATTTCACTATTTTGCAGTTGAATCCGTGACGTGTCAGTGCGGGTGTTTGCGCGTTTTCGCGTAGTATCAGCTAAAACATCGCATAAAGGAGGCGGGGAGTAATGGAATACAGTGAGTTTCAAAAACAGGAGTTCAAGCGCGAATTTGCCAGCCGACGTCTGAAACAAATACTGATTACCGGCCCAGTCGTTGTGTTGATGATTTTTTTTTCGATGGCAAGTGAAGGCAAAATCACGTTTCTGAATAGTTGCACTCTTTCGCTGCTTATGCCTGTATTTTTATTTATGGTAATTGGTGTGCTTGTTTTTTCATTGACCAACTGGCGCTGCCCTGCGTGTAACAGCTATCTGGGAAAGTTGATGAATCCGCGTTATTGTCCGAAATGCGGAATAGGCTTGAGATAGAGCGATGAAATGCCGGTCAGCTTGGAGGGATGAGTTGCTGGTGGGCGGGCGATCCTGTTTGAAAGCGTGCGGGCTAGAGTGTTTTGGTTCAGCGTGAATTGGAGAAATCGACCGTTTGAGTTAGAGTGCAAAAACGGAGGAATTCACCATGCGAAAAGTGAGAAAAAACTACACCCCACAGGAAAAGGTCGCTCTCCTGAAACGG
>JAAXWU010000029.1 GCA_013334855.1 Chlorobaculum sp.
TTCTGAGCGTCAGCGTGTTTGAACAAGTTGATATTTTAAAACTACTTACGAATTCTGCTGGCATGATTCCCAAAACCTATAACTGTAACCAGTTGAATTTATTTGACTTATAACCGGACAGCAGTGAGTGCCAGTAGTTATAATTACTCCGGCAACAAAAAATCGCAATCGCCACCATTGTAAGAAATTGGGCTAAAGCCCAGATTTATTTTGCTTTATCCACATACCCCGTCCCGAAAGCTTTCGGGACGGGGCAATTGTTTAAGAGTTTTAATGGCCGTAGCAAAAAATCCTTGAGCGCCTCACCCTTTCCTCTCGGCACTTCATTATCCCCTCTTCTGAACTCATCGTCCATCATTCCCCCTACTCCTTTCCGCTATCCATAATAATATTCCTCAGCGAGCTGGCCAGGTGGGAGACGATGTCTTGCGCCAGGCCGCTGCCGGAGGTGGGGGCGGTGACGGTGTCGAGGCTTTCGAGGCCGGCTTTCTTGACGGCGTTGCTGATGGTCACGGAGAGAATCGGGTTGCACTCCTTGACGATCTCCCTGAGCATGAACGCCGCTTCGAACATGCTTTGCTGCACGATCTCATCCTTGTCTTCGAGCGAGAGTATCTGGCAGTGCTTCGAGGCGATGATGCCCGCGAGGCAAGTCAAATAAGTGTTGGTCGCGCCCGCCAGGAACAGGTTGAGGAAGAAGGGCGTCAGCAGATTCCCGCCCGGCAGGAGCGAGGAGAGCGTGTTGCTGAACGAGCACTGGATGATCGGCTTGATGTGCGCCGGAAGCTCCTCCTTGTTGAAGTCCGACAGCGGCAGGCACTCGTAGACCGAGCGGAGCAGCCGAACGAACTCCCTGATCGAGTGATTGCGGTGATATTTTGCGTAGATGCTCCAGACAAGCTTGATGTTGTTCATGAGCGAGGTGGTCGTGCCGTAGGAGGTGTTCTGCGCGAAGGCTCCGATGAAGAAGTTCTTCGTGGCCACGGTTTTGGTGGCGTTGAGCGCATCGACCTCGTGCAGCTTCAGGTTCGCCTTGACCCAGCGCAGGTCGTGCTCCTTTTTGCCGCCTTCGGGGTGGTTGCGATGCACGGCAAGCGATTTGCCTAGCCAGGCGATCCAGGCGTCGAAGTTGCTGCCGCCAACCCGGTCGGCCAGCGGAGGAACCTTCGGCATACTCCAAAGCCGGTAGCCGTAGAGAAGCGTGACGGCAAAAAAGATGCCCCACATAGCGAGGAAAACGTAGCCGGAATAGGGGATAAAGCTGTTCAGCGCAAGCGACAGGCTGTAGAGCTGGTTGACGGCGATGGCCGCCATGAGCAGGATGATGAACGAGGCCGACAGCCTCAGCCAGGAAAACAGTTGTCTTTTCATAGTGGCGGGAACCCGGTTTCTGGCCGTAATCTTGTCACGGAACGGAGGCACGAGGCATCCGCTCCTTTTCAGACAAGGTACGCTATCTGATCTTCAGAGGCAAAAAACCGCCTCTTTTCAGCTCAGCATCCCGGCTTCGGGCTTTCTGATCGAGTGGTTTTCGCTCAGGAGGTAGTCCATGAAAATATCCTCGGCGGAGGGGAGTTGCCACGAGCCGTCCGGCAGGCGATTGGCGGTCTCCTTCAGGCGCGAGACCGTGTGGCCGCAAGTCCAGCAGTCATAGCGGGCCATGCCGGTACAGAGGCAGGTCTTGCCTTTGACGATGAAGCGGCTTACGGCGGGGTCTCTCGATTCGAGCGCCGAGTAGTAAGCGTCGATGTAGGAGCACTTGCCGTCGTTGTCGAGCAGGTAGCCGAGTCCCTCGCAGTTCGGCTTCATGCCGTACTGAAGGGTGGGGGACTGCCTGAGCATCCGCATCGGGTAGCCGGTGGGGGAAGCGGTGTTGACCTCCACGTCCTCTTCGCGGGCATTGAGGTAGTGTTGTTTGACCTCGTCCGGAAGGCCCGCCTCTCTGGCGATGGTGAAGCGCGTGGCCACCTGCACCGCCGAAGCACCCATCTGGAGGTACTCGACCGCATCGGTTCCGGTGAAGATGCCGCCCGCCGGAATGACCGGTATGTCGAGGTTCTCCTTTTTCAGAAACGCGAGCGTCTCGGCGACAATCGTCTCAAGCTTGAACGACTGCCAGTCGTCCGGGCTGAAGCCGAGATGGCCGCCTGCGAGCGGCCCTTCGACCACGATGTAGTCCGGCAGGCGCTGCAAACGCACGGCGCGTTTCAGGAAGATGGAGAGCGCCCTCACCGACGAGATGATGATGCCGAGCTTGACGTCACGGAAGCGTTCGTGCTCGCAGATCAAATCGAGGCTTCGGAGATTCAGTCCGGCGGCCAGCGTGATGCCGTCGATGCCAGCGTCCAGCGCTGCCTCCATGCGCACCTTGAGCGTGGCGGAGGAGTTGTTCATCGTGAGCTTCTCCATGCAGTTCATGAAGATCGCGCCATTGCCCGTCTTCTGGCTCATGGTGTACGAGACGTAGCGCTTCTGCGCCTCGGCGAGCAGCTCCATGTCGAACTGTTCCGCGGATTTATCGGGATTATTGATAAAAGAGGCATACTTCTGGCGCTTCTCGGCAACATAGGTGGTGCCGAAAATGTGGTCGCAGACCTGCATGACCTCGGCATCGGAGATATGACCGATACCACCCAGCCGTTCCGCCGACAAGGCGAGCTCCGTAGTCGAGATGTTGACCCCCATGCCGCCGATGACAATGGGGACGTACTCTTTTCCGCCGAGCTTTAATCTGAAATTGTTGAGGTTCATGGTGTTCAGATCCGATACGTGCTGGTTACTGAGGTGCAGCCCGGAGGGCGCTGGCTTGTTCAGCCGACCGACGGGCAGCGGTTTCCGGTGCCAGGGAGTCAGGTTCGGTCGTCAAGCGTCAAAAAGCATATAAGATATAACATTTCGAACGATAATGCCACAACGAGGTACTATACACCGGATAAAAAATCCCCACTGATCAAATGTGGCGCGGCTTGGCGAGCTTCTGAGAGAAAGTTTGAGATTGGTTTTTCAGAATATTAAATTGACAAGCCTGTAAATGGCGTCCTCTATCCTTTTTCAAGAATCAATTTACGAGCACAAGGAGTGTTGACTATGAAGAAACTTGTCCTGCTGAGGCACGGTGAAAGCCAGTGGAACCGGGAAAACCGTTTTACCGGCTGGGTGGATGTCGATCTTTCCGAGAAGGGAAGAGAAGAGGCGAAAGCCGCCGGTCAATTACTCAAGGACGAGGGATTCGTGTTCGACGTCGCCTACACGTCGGTGCTCAAGCGGGCCATCCGTACCCTCTGGACGGTGCTCGACGAGATGAGTCTCATGTGGATTCCCGTCACCAAGAGCTGGCGTCTCAACGAACGCCACTACGGCGCTCTTCAGGGCCTCAACAAGGCCGAGACCGCCCAGCGCCACGGCGACGAGCAGGTGCTGGTCTGGCGCCGCAGCTATGATACGCCGCCGCCAGCTCTCACCGAGAGCGACGATTTCTGGCCCGGCAAGGATCCTCGTTACGCCTCGCTCTCCCCGGAAGAGCTGCCCGCCACGGAGTGCCTGAAAGATACGGTGGCCCGCTTCCTGCCCTACTGGCACGGTACCATTGCGCCCATGATCAATGACGGAAAGAAGGTCATCATCACGGCTCACGGCAACTCGCTCCGGGCGCTGATCAAGTATCTCGACAACATCTCCGACGAGGATATCGTCGGCCTGAACATTCCGACCGGCATTCCGCTGGTCTACGAGCTCGACGACGATCTCAAGCCGATCAGGCACTACTATCTGGGCAACCAGGAGGAGTTGCAGAAAGCGGTCGAGGCTGTCGCCAAACAGGGCAAAGCCTGAGCTTGAAAGGAGTTCCGGTTTCGCGCCATTTCGTTTGCCGAGGAGGTTCGGGCGTGAAGGCAAAAGGTCGTGAATTTTATGGTTCAATACCTTATATTCTGCCCTTCGCACAAGGAAAGTCCTGTTTTTTTGAATTTTTCTGAATTGATGTGCCTGAAAATATGAAAGCAAAGCATGAGGGGGGGCTGTACGATCCTCAGTTCGAGCATGATGCCTGTGGCGTTGGTTTCGTTGCCAACATCAAGGGCGCAAAGTCCCATCAGATCATCAAGCAGGGCCTGCAGGTCCTGGTGAATATGAAGCATCGTGGCGCGACCGGCTTCGAAAAGAACACCGGTGACGGCGCTGGCATCCTGATGCAGATCCCCGACAAGTTCATGCGCAAAGTCTGTGCCGAAAGGAATATCGAGCTGCCCCCGGCGGGACAGTACGGCGTCGGCATGGTCTTTCTTCCGCCCGACCTCTCGCAGCGCCGCGCTATCGAGGATATTTGCCGTCAGATGGTGCAGGCCGAAGGCCAGAAGTACCTCGGTCTGCGCAAGGTGCCGACCAACAATGCCACGCTCGGCCAGACTGCCCGCTCTCAGGAGCCGGTGGTCAAGCAGATTTTCGTCGGTCGCGGCAACGACAGCATGTCGGATATCGAGTTCGAGCGCAAGCTCTTCATCATCCGCCGCCGTATTTTCAAGCGCGTGCGCTTCACCTCCGGCCTACTCGGCAGCAGTTTCTTCTACGTGTCGAGCTTTTCGGCCCGCACGATTGTCTATAAAGGGATGCTCAATCCTGAGCAGGTCGAGGAGTTCTATCCCGAGCTGAGTGACCCGGATATGGAGAGCGCCATCGCCATGGTGCACTCCCGATTCAGCACCAACACCTTCCCGAGCTGGGATCGCGCCCATCCGTACCGCTTCCTGAGCCATAACGGCGAGATCAACACCCTGCGCGGCAACGTCAACTGGATGAAGGCGCGTGAAAAGAACATGCAGTCCCTCATCTTCAAGGATGCGCTCGAAGAGATCAAGCCGATTCTGCTCGAAGAGGGGAGCGACTCGGCGACGCTCGACAACGCTTTCGAGCTGCTCGTCATGTGCGGCCGCTCGATGGCGCACGCGGCCATGATGGTCATCCCGGAGCCGTGGTCGGGCAACGAATCGATGGATCCCGAGAAGCGTGCTTTTTACGAATATCACAGTTGCCTCATGGAGCCGTGGGACGGGCCGGCATCGGTCGTCTTCACCGACGGCATCCAGATCGGCGCGGTGCTCGACCGTAACGGCCTGCGCCCGTCGCGCTACTATATAACAAGCGACGACCTGGTGGTGATGGCCTCCGAAGTCGGCGTGCTCGACATCGATCCCGAAAAGATCGTCCGCAAGGATCGTCTCCAGCCGGGCCGCATGTTCCTGGTGGACACCAAAGAGGGGCGCATCATCTCCGACGAGGAGATCAAGAAGAGCATCGCCGCTGAACAGCCCTACAAGGAGTGGATCGACCGCAACGTGATCGACCTCGCTTCGCTGCCGGAGCGCGAGCTCATGAAGAATCCCGACGAGGATCACTTCAGCATCACCGCCCGCCAGAAGGCGTTCGGCTACACCCAGGAGGATATTACGATGCAGGTCAGGTCGATGGCGCAAAGCGGCATCGAACTTATCGCTTCGATGGGCAACGATACGCCGCTTGCCGTACTGTCCAACCGCCCGAGGCTGTTGTACGATTACTTCAAGCAGCTCTTCGCCCAGGTGACCAATCCGCCGATCGACTCGATCCGCGAGGAGATCGTCACCTCGACCACCGTCATGCTCGGCACCGAAGGCAATCTGCTTGACGCGGACGAGATCAACTGCCGACGCATCAGGATTCCTCACCCGATTCTGACCAACGAAGACCTCGAAAAGATTCGCGGCATCGACAAGCCAGGTTTCAAGGCGATCACCCTGCCGATCTTCTGCAATGTCGAAGAGGGGGGTAAAGGCATCCGCGAGTCGATGCAGGACTTGTATCGCCAGGCTGAAAAGGCGATCAATCAGGATGGCGTCAACATCGTCATTCTCTCCGACAAGGGCGAACTCGAAAAGTCACGCGCTCCGATTCCGGCGCTGCTGGCGCTTTCGGGCTTCCATCATTTCCTCATCAGCGCAGGTCTCAGAACCAAAGTCGGCCTGATCGTCGAGTCTGGCGAGCCGCGCACGGTGCACCACTTCGCCATGCTGATCAGCTACGGCGCGGGCGCGATCAATCCTTATCTGGCCTTCGAGACCATCAGCCAGCAGGTTGCCGAGAAGCGCATCACGCACGACGAGAAAAAGGCGATCAAGAATTACGTCAAGGCGATTGTCAAGGGTGTCGTCAAAACGATGGCCAAGATGGGCATCTCGACCGTGCAGAGCTATCGCGGCGCGCAGATTTTCGAGGCGGTCGGTCTGAACACCGAGGTGGTGGACAGCTACTTCACCAAGACGCCGTCGCGCATCGAGGGTATCGGTCTCGATACGCTCGCCGAAGAGGTCAAGAAACGCCACGAGACGGCATTCCCGCCCGGCGGCAACAAGGTCAATCGCGGCCTGGAGGCTGGCGGCGACCGCAAATGGCGTCACGACGGCGAGTATCACCTGTTCAATCCCGAGACGCTGCACTATCTCCAGCGCTCCTGCCGGACGGGCGATTACGAGCTGTTCAAGAAGTACGAGAGGCTCATCGACGACCAGAGCGAGCACTACTGCACGATTCGTGGCCTGATGGAGATTCGCTTCTCCGAAAAGCCGATTCCGATTGACGAGGTCGAGCCAGTCGAGTCCATCGTCAAGCGCTTCAAGACCGGGGCGATGTCTTACGGCTCGATCAGCAAGGAGGCGCACGAGACGCTCGCCATTGCCATGAACCGCATCGGCGGCAAGAGCAACACCGGCGAAGGCGGCGAGGACCCGGAGCGCTTCGTGCGCGACGCCAACGGCGACAGCCGCATGTCGGCCATCAAGCAGGTCGCCTCGGGCCGCTTTGGCGTCACGAGCGAGTACCTGGCCAACGCCGATGAGATTCAGATCAAGATGGCCCAGGGCGCAAAGCCCGGCGAGGGCGGCCAGCTTCCCGGCACCAAGGTCTATCCGTGGGTGGCCAAAACCCGCCACTCAACTCCCGGCGTCGGGCTGATTTCTCCGCCGCCGCATCACGATATTTACTCTATCGAGGATCTGGCGCAGCTCATCTTCGATCTCAAGAACGCCAATCCGTCGGCCCGCATCAACGTCAAGCTGGTCTCGACGGTCGGCGTCGGCACCATCGCGGCGGGCGTGGCGAAAGCTCACGCCGACGTGGTGCTCATCAGCGGCCACGATGGCGGCACCGGCGCTTCGCCCGTGTCGAGCATCATGCACGCCGGAATGCCGTGGGAGCTTGGTCTGGCCGAAACGCACCAGACGCTCATGCTCAACAACCTGCGCAGCCGGATCGTCGTCGAGGCGGACGGCCAGCTCAAGACCGCGCGCGACATCGTCATCGCGGCCATGCTTGGCGCGGAGGAGTTCGGCTTCGCCACCACCGGTCTGGTGGTGATGGGGTGCATCATGATGCGCTGCTGCCAGGACGACTCCTGCCCGGTCGGCATCGCGACGCAGAATCCGGCGCTTCGCAAGAACTTCAAGGGCAAGCCGGAGCATGTGGAGAACTTCATGCGCTTCCTCGCCGAGGGCGTGCGCGAGTACATGGCCAAGCTCGGCATCCGCAAGCTCAACGATCTCGTTGGGCGCACCGACCTGCTCGCCACCTCGCGCACCATCGATCACTGGAAGGCCAAGGGGGTCGATCTCTCCAAGATGCTGCACCAGATCGATACCAGCGACAGCGACACCGCGTATTGCAACACGAAGCAGGATCACGGCATCGAGGAGAGCCTCGACATGCGCGTGCTCATGACTATCTGCGAACCGGCCATCAAGCGCGGCGAGAAGGTTTCGACCACGCTGCCGATCAAGAACATCAACCGCGTCGCAGGCACCATCGTCGGCCATGCGGTCACCAAAGCCTGGGGCAGCAAGGGGCTTCCGGATGACACCATCCACCTCAGGTTCATCGGTTCAGCCGGTCAGAGTCTCGGCGCGTTCATTCCGAAAGGCATGACCATCGAGCTGGTGGGCGACGCCAACGACTACATCGGCAAGGGACTCTCCGGCGGCAGGATCATCGCCTATCCGCACAAGTCCTCCACCTTCAAGCCGGAAGAGAACATCATCGTCGGCAACGTGGCCTTCTACGGCGCGACCTCCGGCGAGGCATTCATCCGCGGCATGGCGGGCGAGCGCTTCTGCGTGCGCAACAGCGGCATGGAGGCGGTTGTCGAGTCGGTGGGCGACCACGGCTGCGAGTACATGACCGGCGGCAAGGTGCTCATTCTCGGCAAAACCGGACGCAACTTCGCGGCGGGTATGTCGGGCGGCGTGGTCTATGTCTACGACGTCGATGGCGCTTTCGCCGGACGCTGCAACCTTGAAATGGTCAGTCTCTCGGCGGTCGAAGCCGAGGACGAGCTTGAGTGGCTCCGCTCGAAGATCGAGCAGCACATGGCGGTCACCGGCAGTGAACTCGCGGCGGGACTGCTCGCGCAGTGGCCGAACGCTTTGCAGCGCTTCGTCAAAGTGCTGCCGAACGACTACCGGCGTGCCGTCGAGGCGATGAAAGAGGTCGAGGCGATGGGTATGACAGGCGACGAAGCCGTCATGGCCGCCTTCGAGAAGAACGTGCACGATCCGTCCCGGGTCTCGGGGAACTAAACTGCAACGCATTACGATCAAATGGGTAAACTGAAAGGATTCATGGAGTACCGGAGGAGCCTTCCTGCAGACAGGGAGCCTCTGGAGAGAATAAAGGACTGGCAGGAGTTTCACGAGGAGATGACGCCGGAACAGCTTTGCGATCAGGGCGCACGCTGCATGGATTGCGGTACGCCATTCTGCCACTCGGGCATCATGCTCAGTGGCATGACTGCCGGCTGCCCGATTCACAACCTCATTCCCGAGTGGAACGATCATGTCTATCGCGGCTTCTGGCGCGACGCTTGGGAGCGGCTCATGAAGACCAACAACTTCCCGGAGTTCACGGGCCGCGTCTGCCCCGCCCCGTGCGAAGGTTCCTGCGTGCTCGGCATCATCCAGCCGCCGGTCACGATCAAGAATATCGAGTGCTCGATCATCGAGCACGCTTTCGCCGAAGGGTGGGTCGAGCCGAAGCAGATCGCTGTGCGCACCGGCAAGCGAGTGGCCGTCGTGGGTTCCGGCCCGTCGGGCCTCGCCGCTGCCGACCAGCTCAACAAGGCGGGCCACTCGGTCACGGTGTTCGAGCGTGACGACCGCATCGGCGGCTTGCTGATGTACGGCATCCCGAACATGAAGCTCGACAAGGAGGCTGTCGTGCAGCGCCGCGTCGATCTCATGACAGCCGAAGGCGTGGAGTTCGTCGTCAGCACCGAAGTTGGCGTTGACTACGCGGCCGACAAGCTCCTCTCGGAGTTCGATGCCGTGGTGCTCTGCACCGGCGCGACCAATCCGCGTGATCTCGCCGCCGAAGGGCGCGAGCTTGCGGGCATCCACTACGCGATGGAGTTCCTTCGCGCCAGCACCAAGTCCGTGCTCGAAGGCGCGGAACCGGCGCTCTCCGCCAAAGGCAAGGATGTGGTGGTGATCGGCGGCGGCGACACTGGTACCGACTGCGTGGCTACCTCGCTGCGTCAGGGGTGCAAGAGCGTGATCCAGCTCGAAATCATGCCCAAACCAGCCGACTTCCGCCAGGATGACAACCCGTGGCCCGAATGGCCGAAGGTCTTCAAGGTCGATTACGGCCAGGAAGAGGCTGCCGCCGTGCAGGGCGAGGATCCGCGCCGCTATCTCATGATGACCAAGAAGTTTATCGGCGAAAATGGTCAGCTCTCCGCCGTCGAGGTCTCGCAGGTCGAATGGCTGAAGCAGGAGGGCCGCGTTATTCCAGTGCCGGTATCCGGCAGCGAAGCGATCATTCCGGCGCAGCTTGTCTTGCTCGCGATGGGCTTCCTCGGGCCGGAAGCGCAGCTTCTCGAATCGCTCGGCGTCGAACAGGACAGCCGCAGCAATATCAAGGCTGACGAGAAAAGCTACCGCACCAGCGTCGCCAAGGTCTTCGCCGCAGGCGACGCCCGCCGTGGCCAGAGCCTCGTGGTCTGGGCGATCAACGAAGGACGCGCCGCCGCCAGAGAGTGCGACCGCTTCCTCGTGGGCAGCACCAGCCTGCCGTGAACGAATCTGTAACAGGCAATGTTTGAAGGGTAAGAATCAAGGCTGAAAATATCCGAATTCGTAATATGGAACAGCAAAAACTGAGAGAACTGCTCGAAACCCTGCATCAGGAGCTGGGCCGTCTCGGATCGGTCGATGAAAAGACCGGCGAGGTGCTCGCCTCCCTGAAGGAGGATATCTCGAAGCTCGTCGATGAAGGCGATGAAGCCGCCAGCGATGAGAGCCTGACGGAGCGCATGAGCGAAGCCGTCGATCATTTCGAGGATGAGCATCCGCGCCTCAGCATGATGATCCAGCACGTGCTCGACAGCCTCGCCCGTATGGGATTATGAAGAGAGAAGTTAACGTTACCACATGATCAAAGACAAAGAACCGCGTAAAGGCCAGAACGGCGGAAGGAAAAGCTACGGATCGGAACCTCCGGTCGTCTGCTCCTTCTGCGGCAGAACCAGCCAGGAGGTCAACAGCATGGTCGCCGGGCCGAGAGCCTTCATTTGCGACCGCTGCATTCTCAGCTCGGTTGAAATCCTCCGCAAGGAGATCAGCGCCATCCGTCACTCCGATAAAGCCGCAGAACCCGCCTTCCAGCCACGACTGAAAAGCCCGAGCAACATCAAGGAGGCGCTCGACCAGTATGTCATCGGTCAGGATTCAGCCAAGAAGTCGCTCGCCGTGGCGGTCTACAACCACTACAAGCGAATCGACTCCCACGAATGGTCAGCAGAGGACGACGTGGTGATCGAAAAGAGCAATATCCTGCTCATCGGCCCCACCGGCACCGGCAAGACACTGCTCGCGCAGACGCTCGCCAACCTGCTCGAAGTGCCCTTCACCATCGCCGACGCCACCTCGCTCACCGAGGCAGGCTATGTGGGTGACGACGTCGAGACCATTCTCGCACGGCTTCTGCACGCCTCCGACTTCAACCTCGAACGCGCCGAGCGCGGCATCATCTACGTGGACGAGATCGACAAGATCGCCCGCAAATCGGCCAACGTCTCGATTACGAGGGATGTTTCCGGTGAAGGCGTCCAGCAGGCGCTGCTCAAGATTCTCGAAGGGTCGGTTGTCGGCGTGCCCCCGAAAGGTGGTCGCAAGCACCCGGAGCAGCAGTTGATCAACATCAACACCAAGAACATCCTCTTCATCTGTGGAGGAGCGTTCGAAGGGCTCGACAAGATCATCGCCCGCCGCGTCTCCAAATCCTCGATGGGCTTCGGCTCCAGGGTCAAGCACAAGCAGACCGGCTACGACCCCGAGATTCTCAAGCTCGTCACGCAGGATGACCTGCACGACTACGGCCTCATTCCCGAGTTCATCGGACGGCTGCCCGTCATGTCGGCGCTCGAACCGCTCGACGCAACCGCCCTGCGCAACATCCTCGTCGAGCCGAAAAACGCGCTCGTCAAGCAGTACAAGCGCCTGTTCGAGATGGACGGCGTCGAACTCGAATTCACGGACGAAGCGCTCGACCGCGTGGTCGAGATCGCCATCGATCGCGGCACCGGCGCGCGCGCTTTGCGCTCCGTGCTCGAAAGCGTCATGATCGACATCATGTTCGAACTGCCCACCCTCAAGGATGTGCAGAAGTGCGTCATCACGCTCGAAACCATCGAGAAAACGAGCGGCCCGGTCTATTACAAAAAGGACGGAAAAGAGCGCAAGACCGCATAAAACTGTTTGGATTCAAATGAGAAAGTCCTATATTAGGGCCTTCTCATAAGGGCGGTTAGCTCAGTTGGTTAGAGCGCTACCTTGACACGGTAGAGGTCAGAAGTTCGAATCTTCTACCGCCCACATTCCTCCGATCTTCAAAAGCCTGCGACATGATTCGCGGGCTTTTTTTTGTCTCCTCGTCAGTGCATATGCGTTTGTCAGTTGGCTCATTATCCGCAGTCGGTTAGTGAGTCCGATTTTCAATGGGGCAGAAACTCCATCGCCAGCAATCGTTTCAAAAACTGACTTTGACCATTCCGAATCCCTGCGCATTTTTTTCGCCGAATCCGCAATCGTAGCCAACTTCGATCAGCTCTCGTGGAGCCGCGATGCGAAACGGCGCGAGCGTGCCTTTGATTTTCGATTCGTCGCTCCGCCCCTCCTTCAGGGTGATCAGCTTCTGTACCTTGCCATTCACCCTCGTCACGTAAACCTGATCGAGTTCAAACGTCACCTCCTCTTCGTTGAACGAAACCGGCTTGCCATGCAGCAGCTCATATTTGCGGCAGAGGTTGGTCACAAGCACCCGTTTGAAATCGTGGTCGTCAGGGAACAGGTATTGCGGATGCTGATCCGGTGTAATCTTTGTAGCGCAGACCAGCGGTGAAAGCATCACAAATCGCATATCCCCTGAAAAAGCAGGCGGATAGAGTTTCCTGACCGTCTCCACCCGGAACCGCTCCCTGCCGACTGAAACAAACGGCTCATGCAGTAGCCCCAGAACAAGATGCTCGATGAACTCCTCTTTCGGAGAGGAGAGCGTCAGATACAACTGACGCTCACCGGTACTCATCGTCCCGTTTTCGTGCATCACCCATTTCCGGCGATTCCCCGGATTCAACGGCGAAAAGGTAAACAGCTTGAACGCCCGGTTCTCCAGCCGGTACCCCTGCTCATGCAACCGCTCGGCATACTCGCTCGAACTGTGGTCAATGACGTTGTAGATGAGGGATGAAATCAGATATGAGTTATTTATCGGTACCGTCACCGACGGTTTGCGATGCGAGAGTTCAAGGGTTATGCGCATGGGTGGATAAAGGTGTTGGCCCGGTTATTTGCGACAATGAGCTACGCCTCTGAGGCATTCATAAAAAAAGACTATCAAGGCCTAATCCAGCAAGAAAGCCAGAGACTATACTTTTAAGTGTCGCACATTTTACTTTAACTTGCTGAAGATTACAGTACTGTCCGGTTAAAATAGTGCAAGTTGAGGTACTGGTTCTCTGGCCTTTTTGATTGAGCAATCGTTGAATGACTCGCCGTTTTCTGATGGGTTTCAGGCCTTCTGTATTTTTTTACCGGACACTACTGTTGCTGAAATGTATCTGGCGTACTATTGAGGAGTGTCTCGAAGGTTCTACTTGAAGCTTGTTTTCGTTTGATGAGATGTTTTGCTATATTTTCACGGTGTTACTGTTTATGATTATTACGCCTCAATGCAGGCTCTCTTTCAGGCGATCCCACATTAATTCTGCTTACAATTGAGCATCAGGGTCTTTATCAGCCATAGTACCAAGTCGCGAGATGGAGCTGAGTCAGGCTCGGATGCGGTTGCTCATCAACAATTTGTTGAGAGTTTCTGTTCGTTTCTTGAGAAAAGGAATTGTGGGATAATCCCGTTTATTGATAAGGATATACCACTTGGCGCAACTTGGCGAGATGTAATATTTAGTGAATTGGATGGCTGCCATGCGGCAGTTGTATTTGTTAATCGGCAAGCTCTGGAAAATTCTGATTGGGTAAATGCAGAGGTTATTGTCTTGGGGTATCGAAAATATCTTGAGAAAGAGCGATTTAACCTTATTCTTGTTCCTTTCGGAGGAGTGAGTTCAGCAGAGATCGCAAAAAATCCAAAATGGGAGCCGGTTAGTATTGGGGAACTACAAATTCACCCTCAGAATGGTCTTGATGTTGGAAAAGAGGAGGATGTGGAAAGAGTTTTTAATGAGATTGTTGAAATACTCGAGAAGATTCCAGTCAATGATGACGTTACTCCTTCAGCTTGGATTGTGTCAAGATTGTGCTATCATTTGCCTATTGAAATAGAGCCTCTTAAGCAGATTGCTGCTAAACTGAACGTTTCAAAACTTCCCTCTTCGCTTGGTTCTGCGCGACGTCTGCTTTCAAAGGTGCTTTATTCAATGGGGCCAATAGTTATACAAGATTTAGTTGGTGTGCCAGCTATGCCAAAAGAAACAGACTTTCAAGAACTTCTCGATCTTGTTGCAACGTATTGGATTGATATGGCATCATCATTTCCGCTATTGAGCTATTGTTCTGTTCGCAAAGGCAATGTTTTTGTCATGAATTGTGGAGAATGGAAGTATACACCGAAAACATTTATTCGTCAGATTTGTGGAGTTGTTTATCCTTGGTTTGTTATTGATGACCTTGAAGTCCTGAAGGGGGCGGTAGCTTTGCAGATTTATTTGAGAGTGCTAAAGTTAACGGCGTATCGTATATGGTTGAATTATTATAGTGGGCCTATAAGTGATATTATAATAGATAAGATTAATGCTCTTATGGGTAGGTCATCAGCTGCCCCTGTGTTTGTGACTTTTCTTGCTGAGGATGGGGTTTTGATTGATGATGTTGTAAGAGAGATACATAATGTATTTCCTTTTATTAATGTTATTGTTTGTACGGGAACCGAGCCCGGGGCGTCGTGGTCTTTATCGGATAGTAAGTTTAAAACATTGACAGAGGACATTAATCTTGAAAATGAGCGTGAAGAGTTTTTCAAGTATTGTGATGCGTTGACAAATCTTTCAAAATAAAATTAACAAGATATGAATATGCGTCGCGAGGATATGAGTTATGCGCCACTTGTCGCTATCAGTGACATCGAGGATTTTCGGACTGAAGAAGAAAAAATGGGCGAGGTATCGCTTTATGGTGATCGCCGAAACGGCAAGCTGTATTGTTATAGTCGAGAGTCAAAGCTTGCTGTAAATGTTGCTCTTGCCACAGGTCGTCCGCTGCTTGTGATTGGGCCTACAGGGTGCGGCAAGTCTGCGCTTGCGTTCAATCTTGCAAGGAAAATGAAGAGAAAATATTATGAGTTTGTCGTTTCCTCACGAAGTCAGGCAAGAGACCTCTTTTACCGGTACGACGCCGTGCGCCGTCTTGGTGATGCACAAGCACGCATCGATGAGAAAGATTCTGAAAAGCCGATATGGAAAACTCAATACCCCTATATCGAGCCGGGTTGTCTCTGGTGGATTTACAATGGTGATAGTGCTGCAAGACGTGGATATAATGGGTCAGGCAATTTGCCCTTTCCCAAAGCACAAGACCCGGCTCGACAATACGAGAGTAGTGGCAAGGTTTCAGGTTCAGTCTTGTTGATTGATGAGATCGACAAGGCAGATATTGACTTTCCGAACAATCTATTGGTGGCACTTGGCTCTCGTCAGTTATCTCTTGAAGAGATAGCGAAGACTATCTCGATCGATACACCGGCAAAATCTCATCCTTTGGAGCAGCCGTTGGTGATTATTACCTCCAATCAACAGCGCACACTGCCGGATACCTTTGTGAGACGGAGCGTAGTGCTGGAGATCAAGGAGCCAGAGCGAGAAGAACTCATAAACCTTGCTACTGCAACGTATGGCCCGGAAAGCGAAGCGTTGTACAAGACTGTTGCTGATCATTTTGAACGGCTGAAAAATTCAGGAAAAATTCATTTCAACGCAGCCGAATATCTTGATGCCATTCAGGCGCTCAAAGAGCTAAAAATTCATCCGACTAAAGAGAAAGTAGTTGAGGAGATTATCGGGAACATTTCATGGCGTTCAAACGAATCGTATTGACCGGACTCTGATTCATGGAAAGGTTTACGGAAAACAGTCTTGCCGATGTGGTAAAGGTCATCCGGCATCTTGATCCGGATAAAGAGGATGCAGCGCTCATTGAGGCGTTAGTGGGGCTTCTAGGTTTTACCATGAAGCAAAAGGCCCAATCACCTCCACCTCTTCCTCAGAAACTACCACCCGATCCGAAGAAATCGGATAATCAGTCGGATAATCAGCCCCAACAAAAGCCCGAGCAGTCGTTACCGGAAAAACGGAGATCAACGAACGAACTTCAGCTCAGGGTTTTGAATGAGCCCCGCGGGAATAGTATGCCTGCCGTTATCCGGGAAGCTTCTGCTCTCTGGGATGATGAACCGGAAATGCCAACAGTATCATTGACGAGCTATGCGCCCTCAATTCCTCTGTTGCCGGAGAACCAGGCTCGCTCGTATATCCATGACGCTTTTTCATCTGAGGCTTCTTTTGGTGAACTCGATGTGGATGATTTGGTAGAACAGATTTCAAAAGGTGCAGTTCCGACCATCACATATATCCGAAAAAAGCTGTTGCAGGGGCCGGTGCAAGTGATGATCGACAAAAACCGCTCGATGGAGCCTTTTGAGCATGATGCGGATAAACTCTATCACTACATCAGCAAACTTGCCGGGAAAGAGAGGTGCGAAGGGTACTGGTGTTTCGATACGCCCGATGATGAGGTGGTGCGCATTTCGGATAAGAAGAGTCTCGAGCTTTACCCCTCTTTCAAGCCGTTGTCGCAAACGTTGCTTGTTCTGGTTTCCGATCTTGGCGCGGCTCGCCCATTCGGCTGGTCGTCAGTGCCTCGGCATCGATGGAGAGCGAGCCTTCAACGGCTTTCCTCGTTGTTTTCCCGCATCGTCGTTGTTTCTCCATATCCGAAAAAGCGCCTGCCCGATATCAGAACGCGCAATATCGAGATGGTGCCCTGGGGAACGGCGAAATATGCTTTATGCCCCGGCGATGAGGAGTCAGTACTGCATGATCTGGCTACGCTGATTGCTCCGGCAGCGTATCTCAACAGAGATATTGTCAGAAGTGCGCGGGCAACCTTTTACCCGGAATGCTATCCCGGTCTGGAAGCTGATCTACAGTCGGATGATGGCGGTTTCCAACCCCCTTGTGCTCTCGTTTCGGCCAGAAACGCAGAGAGAATTGCGTGAAGAGTTGATGCAGGATGAACAGTTGCGCAAGAAGGCCCGAGATTTTCTTCATCACTACCGGGAGTATTGCCGTCAGTTCACGTTACCCGAATGGATAAAGATAGAAGAGGAAATTATGCAGCAGGCGCTGAATGGAGAGCGTGGTGAGGTTGATGGCAAAGTCAGGCGTTTGATTCGTTCACTCATCGAGTTTGAAGAGCATCCCCGGCTTGCCCGTTGGGCGTTTTCTGTCGCAAGGGAGTTGCCGGAAGAGCGTGTTTCATCCGAAGAGCGCCAGCAGTTACAGATTGCCGCAGCGTTGCGGCTGGGGCTTGTGCCGAAGGATTTTGAACAATCAGGTGGTGGCAGTTCATGGCTGTTGCCGAAAGAGAAGGCTATCGGCATTCGACTTGAAGGAGGACGCATCAGGTTTGTGGATGAGCCGAGTTTCGATGATATGAGGATGTCTGTTCCCGGAACAGTGCCGCGTATTCTGAAGATTGAGGGAGTTGATGGAAGCGTCCAATCATTGCGGTTGTGGAAAGGTCATGACGATGTCGTTGTTTCGGAACGGTTGTTGCCAATGACAATTTCAACCTTGGCAGGGGCTCGTTATCGGCTTGGTGAACCCGATAAGACTTTACGACTGGTAAAGATTTTAATCGTTTCACCTTCCGATGTTTCGAAGGAGCGGAACATGGCTGTCGAGGTAATTCAGGAATGGAATATACGGAACAAGGAGATTTACAAGCTCGATCTCGAAGCGGTGTTGTGGGAGTCGCATTCTGCCCCTGAAAGCGGTGACAGGGTTCAAGGGATTCTGAACAGGCAGATTGTCGATGAGTGCGATTTCGCTGTTGCCATATTCTGGACTCGTATCGGCACCCACACCGGCGTTGCGCCCGGTGGCGCCGTCGAGGAGGTGCAGCGGTTGATGCAGGCTGGCAAGCAGGTGATGTTCTATTTCTCGAATGTGCCGTATCGGACGAAAGATGTTGACCTTAAGCAGGTTGCTGCGATTGAACAATTCAAGAAGTCGTTGCAGAAAATTGCTTTAGTGCAGGAGTACGATGAGCGGCGTGAGTTCATGGACAAGCTGGTTCATCAGCTCGATTTAAAACTGAAGCGCGGGTACAATTTGAGTGCGGATACCGGTGCGATAGAGCAAGTTGAAAACCAACGATTGTTGCAGCGCTATCAGGAGACTTTGAAAAATCATCTGAGCGAGGTCAATCTTTCGGGTTCTCCGGCTATCGAGAGTTTTTCGGTCAGGATTGAAGATACCTTCGTGTCGTTGCGGTTGTCCGATACGTGGCGGAGCGAGCGGCGTTTTCAGAAAGGGCTTGTCGATGACGGGATGGATGGAGCGCGGACGCGCAATCCGGAGGAGGTGATGTCGCTGGTGTTCAAGCATCACCGGTTGCTGCTCGTGATCGGCGATCCCGGTTCCGGCAAGACGACCCTGCTCAAGTATTATGCGCTCTCCTGCATGGATGACAGCCGATACAAAGAGTTCGGTTTCAGCGAGCCGGTATCGGTGTTTTACCTGCCGTTGCGTGAACTTGAAAAAACAAATGGTCGTTATGCATCGCTTCCAGCTTCACTTGCTTCATGGAGTGAAAGGCAGTACCTCGATTTTTCCAAAGAAATAGTTTCAAAATGGATTGATAGACCATCAACGCTGGTATTGCTCGATGGTCTCGATGAGATCAGCAATGTTCAGGAGCGGATAGCGGTTTGCAAGTGGATAGACAAAGCGGTTCACCGTTTTAGCTATGCTCGTTTTGTGGTAACATCCCGAAGTACGGGTTACCGTAAGGGTGATGGTATAGAGATCGTGACGCCTCATATTCGGGCGGACATTATGGATTTTACGCCTGAGCAGCAAGTGGCGTTTTTGCACAAGTGGTTCAGGGCTTTGTATTTGCGTGAGTTACCACCTGCTCAAATGAAAGAAGGAGAATGGCGTGAAGCGCAGGAAAAAAGGGCTCGAGAAAAGTCGATGGTTCTGGTTGAATATCTAAATCAGGAAAATAACAGGAGCTTGCGTGCTCTGGCTGGTCAACCATTGTTGTTGCAGATCATGGCGCTCCTTTGGAAAGAGCGGGACTATCTGCCCAATAGTCGAACGAAGCTTTTTGATGCAGCACTGGATTACCTGCTCGATTACCGTGACCGGAAAAGAGCTATTATGCCGCTTCTTTTTGCAGAAGATGCGCGCCGTGTGCTTGGTTCGGTTTCACTTTGGATGCAAGAGGTTGTGCATACGGATGAAGTTAGCCGTGCGGTAATGCACACCAAAATTGAAGAGATACTCATTACCCTAAATAAGCCGGTGTCAGCACCTGAATTCTGTCGCAACCTTGTTGACCGGGCAGGATTGCTTGTGGAGTATGGGGATAATCAATATGTTTTCCGCCTGAAAGCTTTCAGGGAATATCTGGCCGCCATACAACTTGTAAAGAACGTTCACCGCACTTCGGGTTATCTTGACGATTTGGTTTCTCATTTCGGTGATGACTGGTGGGCAGAAACGCTTTGTTTTTTTGTTTCGATGCTCGACGATGCGGAGCTGTTTGAACAGTTTATGGTGAAACTCTTTGAGTCACCAGTGACCGAAAACCTCACTCCGAAGCAGCAGAACCTTCTTCTGACGCTTGTGCGGGAGTCTCCTCAGAGAAAGATCGATGCGCTGATCGAGAAATTGTTAGACCCTGCCACGACAGAAAACAGAAAACATTATCTGGTTGACTGTTTGAAGGTAATGGGCAGAGAGGATGCCTTCGATGCAGTCCATCGATTTGAAAAAATGGAGGGCGCAGCAGTATTTGTTAATCCATTGGAACTCGACGCACGCTATATCCAGATAAGTGGCGGTACCTTCAAATATTCAGTGACGAATCGCAAGGAAACAGTTTCGGACTATTTGCTTGCCAGATATCCGGTCACGAATCGTTTATATCGCCGTTTTATCAATTATCTGAAAACTGATAAGCTTGGTGATCGAGAGGTGATTTCAGTAGAGCGCTTCAGTGCGGAACTGGAAGGTTTTGCTGACAAGAACGGATTGAGTGACCTTCACAGGTTGATGCAAAGTGACAAAAGCCTCGCCAATGAATTTGCTTCAAGTTACGATCTTGATGAACATGATAATCCATTCAATCGTGACGATCACCCGGTAGTCGGGATAACATGGTATGCGGCGAAGGCATACTGTGTGTGGCTGTCACTGATGGAGAGCCAGGGAGAGCGCACCGATCTGTACCGTTTGCCGACTGAAATCGAATGGGAATATGCGGCTGCCGGAAAAGAGGGACGAGCATATCCGTGGGGTAATCGTGAACCCTCTCCGAAACTTGCTAATTACGAAAACAATGAACCCGCGACGACACCTGTAGGTCTCTACCCTGATGGTGCAACCCCGGAAGGGTTGTATGATATGGCGGGCAACGTCGCAGAGTGGATGGAAAACTGGTATGATGAAGCAAAACGCTATCGAGCATTGCGTGGAGGCGCATGGGGGATTGATTCTTATGCCCTTCGTTGTTCTGCCCGGATAAATTTCGATCCAGCCGACTGGCACCGCAACTTCGGTTTTCGTGTGCTGCGTTCTGCTCAAATCTGATTGCGCAGAATAGAAGCATTGTTGCAAAACCAATAAAATATCCCCCTCTCAATACACCGGCGCTCCCAGCTTGCGCCTGACGCCGTTCTGCCGTCCCTCTCGTTTCCACCGCACTCCGCCTATTATCCGGTAGATCAAGCTGGGCACGAAGGGCTTGTCGATCTATCGACACGCTCGCCTTTATGACGGATCATCTTTTCGTCTTACTATTTCATTGCACGCTTAGCGTATTGCGACGGTTTACATCCGCACTCACCGGTGCACTGCCATCACCACTTTCTATTTCATTGCACGCATAGCGTATTTTTTATATCAAAATGATCTGCGCTAAAAATGTTTTTCAAAAACTGAAGCAAATATTCCGCTCTATTCTATTCCTCCACAATCACCTTCTTTTATATCTCACCATCATTTCCCGTCCTGAACGCAACTCATTCCATTCCATCGATGTTGTTCGTTAACCCTTGATTCAGCACGATGGACTATTCGCCGGCACGTACGGAGTCGCCCGATGACCGGCTGATTGCGGCTATCAAGCTAAACCTCACGGCCAACGCTATTTATTTTTGCATATCCTGATGGCGGCCTGCTTCAGGCTATTGGTGTGTCAAAAGAAAAATGACTGAGATTCGTTATCGCGAGTTCCGATCTTTCGGGACGTGGCGAACCATCCCTTTCCGCTATAGCACTGATTTCGTATGGATTGCCACGTCGCGATGCACCTTTTCATGAACTTGCATGTTATTACTGAATATTTGCTTTGCTTGTAGGTTTTCTGTCATTCTGATCCCGACTTGTCGGGAGAAGAATCCAGTCGAAACGCCTCAGTGCTATTCGAAAAAACTGGATTCCTCGTCGGCAAGCCTCCTCAGAATGACAGACAAAACAAGCCTCACATTATCCAGTCATCGCGATGGAGTGCAGTGTTCATGGTCCGTGTGCGGCATCGGGCCGGATACGGGTGACTCGCAATGATGGGGAATGTACAAGACTGTTTGATATTGACTTGACACTATTGCTTTTCGGAATAAGAAAGGATATAGTCCAGACCAGCGTAAACACTCTCTGCAGAGCGATTCAAGGTTAATTGCGCAAGCATCTTTGCAAGCGTATGCATTTTGCCGAGAAATGTCCGGTTTTTTGACAGATAATCATGAAGAGGTTTATAGACATCTTCACGTATTGATTTTATATCAATATTAACAAATCCGGCGTTGGAGAGTTTGTTACTGTAGGACGGGATTAAATAGTAATTTTCCTGCGGAATATTGAACTTTCCTGCCACAAGGTTCCATGAAAGCCATTGCTCTATTCGACGGAAGGGGTTGGCGGAGTTTGTTGTTGGCAGAATGTCTGCAGTCACAAGTCTTCCACCTCGACGCAAAACGCGGAACGCTTCCTTGAAAAAATCCTCACGGGTTCTATAGTGGAAAGCACTTTCCACGGAAACAACCAGATCAATAGACTCATTTTCAATGGGCATCGCTGTTGCCGAACCTTCTCTTAAATCGATTGATTTTTCGAGACCCGCATCGGCAACGTTCATCCGGGCGCGTTCAACCTGAGAAGTCGTAATGTTCAGCCCGATGATTTTTTCGGGTTTCATGTTCCCGGCCCAAAGGATGTCCTGATCGCCAAAACCATACCCGCAATCCAGGACGGTATCGCCTGGCCCCATGCCGCCTCTTTTCGCCACCAGAAGCGCAAGCGCTTCACTGGCGTCATCAATGGTATTCGCATCCCGCCAATAGCCGAGATTCAGATAAAGCGCATTCTCGGTAAGAGAAGAGGTGCCAATCAGGTCATAGACTTCCGTTGTCTTCAACCCGTGGAATGGATTGAAAAGCCAGTTCAGATACCCGAAAAATTGATTTGTTGCGTTGTCTGACATAGTCATCATTGTTTTTCGCTGAAGATGCCCGAATCATGTTCACCGTCCGTCGATGAGCATCTTAACCTCCGAATGCGCCTTGAGGTTCGGGTGCGGATCGTTTTTTCTATCAGAGCGAGTCGCGGTTTCCACGAAAAAGAGTCAATCTCACAAGAAACCATACCCCGTTTGCCCCCCGTGGTGGTTGTGCGAGGTTACTTGTTTGTGCGAGATTGCCATCGTTGTTGTTCGTTAACCCTTGATTCAGCATGATGGACTATCCACCGGCACGCACGGCGTCGCCCGATGAGCGGCTGATGGCGGCGATCCGCATCATTGTCCGGCAAGAGCTTGCCACCGTCCTTACCTCCGGCGAACCGAAAGAGCGCCTCCTGGCTGTTGCCGAGGCTGCGACCTTTCTGCGGCACGCCGTGCCCACCATGTACGGCCTCGTTCAGCGCAACCAGATTCCCTACATCAAAAAAACCAAGCGGCTCTACTTCTCCGAGGGCAAGCTGAACGAGTGGCTCGAAAATGGGGAGAATGAGGGTCCTGCGTCCATCGAACAGGCGGTCGATACCTGGCTCACCCGTCGTAAATCAAGCCGGAAGAGACGCCAGTGATGCTGCGCGAGCAACAAGTCAGCATGTTGGCAGGCAATCATGCTGGCATGTCAACATCCTGGCGTGCTGCCACGCCATCAGGCAGCCATGAAACCATAGCAGTCATATCCCGGAAAGGTGGTGCAGGCAAAACGACCATTGCCCTGAACCTCGCCCACGCGAGGATCGGCAAAAAGGCGGTGACGGTCTGGTTCGAACCCGATGCCGTCAGGCAACTGAAGCTGATCGGGATTGAAAAAGGAGTGACCATGCAGGAGAAGATGCGCGAATCGCTGAACGACTTTTTCACCAAAAACCGTGGCTCTTCGCAATATTTAATGGTAACGCTCGCAGGTAATTACGTCAACCGGTAATGGCCATGTTGAGCTTTCCACAGTAAAACAGAATCCTTGTCCGGTAGCTTGAAAAGCTGTTGAATCCTCGTGCTGCTGCTTTATACAACTGGATTTTGCTGTTCAGACCTTCGGAGACCGCGTTGGTAATCTCGTGCTCGAAATAGTTCAGGATGTTGTCGAAATGCCTCTTCAGCAGTTCCTTGACC
>JAAXWU010000030.1 GCA_013334855.1 Chlorobaculum sp.
ATCTCTCGGACCTCGTGCCCGATGTGATCAGAACCGTGCTTCAGGGCGAAAAGCCGGGAGTCGTCGATCGTCTGGTTCGAATCCGAACCCAGGAACTCCAGAAGCCTCAACCGCTCCCGCCTCCCGCCCTCAAGCCCGGAATGGAGATGGATCTCTCCGCGCCGGTGCTCAAAGGCATGGATGGCGTCTCCATCAAACTGCCCGATCTGGGATTCGCTCCCGGAGCCGATCAACGTCAGGATGTCGTGTCCGCGGCGTCTCTTACCGACGAAGAGTGGCTGGCGCTGGCGATCAACAGCGATTTGCTCATGGGCCTCGATCTCGAAGGCTTCTTTGGAGGGGAATCGAGCACGCCCCAGGAGTGCTTTGCGCCCGCATTGTGGTGGAAAGTCCCGGAATCGAGAGAGTTTTTCAACTGCGAGCACCTCTCCGCGAAGATCAATACCGAAATCACCTACACCTCCAAGTCGGCAACCATGGTTTCGGCTGGCTTCACCTCGGTCACGGCAAGCGTTTCGACCCCCTGGGTCAGCGGATCGGTCTCGCACGAAAGAAGCTACAAGACTGCCCAGTCGAGCAAGATAAGCACGCTCTATATCGTTGGCATGTATGATCTTGACCGGGTCAGGGTGGATCTTGACGAGTGCACCGTCGTATCGCCGCGATTCGTGAGCGCGGTCGAAAAAGCGCTGGCCGATGCCAACCCCAAGGAGGCGCTGGCCAAGGTTTTCCAGAAATATGGACAGATCATCGGACGTCAGGTGACACTTGGCGGCCGTCTCTTTTTCGTGCACGCCAAGGAGGAGATGGAGAACTCCAGAATCGAGACGCTCAAAAGCACCACCTCGGCCTCCATTGCCGGGGCGTACGGAGCCTTCGGTGGATCGGCGAGCGCCTCATTCGGCTCGTCGTCGGAAAAGCAGGCGAGCAGTCAGAACATGAACGAAAAGATCGCCTTCCAGGCGGTCGGCGGAGATGTGACTCTCGCCAACGAGCCTGAAAAATGGAAGGATACGATCAAGTCCCCCGCCTTGTGGGAGGTCATCCGCTACGACAAGGTTCGCTACACCTATGAACTGCTCGACCCTCAGCTTCGGGAGCTTGTGCTGATGTACTGGGAGCGTCCGATGGGTTCCGATGATGCGCCGATCGTGCTGCCGAAAATGGTTGTCGAAACGGCAAAAGCGCCGGATGGCGTTGCCATTGGCGGATTCAGGATCACCTTCGGCCAGAAGGTGCCCGGCCTGTCGATGCAATACTGGGCGACCTCAGCGGATGGAAGCATCAAGCCCGACTGGGTTCAGGAGGGAGCGCTCTGCGGCGCTCAGAGCAACAGCGCCTCGCCGCTCCAAGAGCTGCTCATCGAGCTGACCGGCGGCCTCGCGCGGCGCTACGAGCTGCACTATCGCGCCCTTCGTGCAGACAATACCTTCACCGACTGGGTGGGAGGCAAGGAGGTCTGCGGCGTCAAAGGCATGAAAATCAAGGATATACAGGCCGTGGTCTCGCCTGTCGGAGGCGGCATTCTGAAGATTCCGGCTGAATCGTTCATTCCGAGCGAAGGCAAGGGGACATTCGACATCGGCAAGTACGGCCCCGGTATCCTCTGCGCCAACATCCCCGGCGAGTGGGTATTGACCTACCAGTGCCAGTACACCGGCTCCAAACCGGTGAGACGCCGACTCGAAGCGCTGTTCACCTCTGCAGAAAATCGTCCGGTCAAGGTCGAGTTCAACGGGGCCGTGGTCAATCCGGCAGCTCTGGAGTACAGCACTGGCGCATGGGATACGAGCGGTCTGCGAGTGGCGAGGATCGGAACGGTGACGCTGCTGCCCGGCATGAACACCCTGAAAATCAGCAGGCCCGGCCCCTGGTCGCCGCACATGAAAGAGTTCAGGCTGGTTGCGGAGGTGATCGACATTCCGGCGACATCGTTCATCGGGACGACGCCTCTCGGCAAGAACAATTACGGTCTTGGCGTTATCGATACGGGAGCCAGCGGGAACAACATTACAGTTCCGTATGAGTTTACCTTTACAGGCAAAAAGCCGACAAAGCTGCTGCTGGAAAGCATTTATACGGCCATGGACAGCCGCCCGGTGGACATCGTGATCAATCCGCAGGATGAAAAACCGCAGACATTCACCAATGTTATGGCCACGGTCACCGGAAGCTGGTGGAAAGACCGGCAGCGCGTGGAATCAATCGGCGAGGTGGTTGTCCGGCCAGGCAAGAACACGCTCATGCTCCGCAAAACCGGCGGGCCTCTCCCCCACATCCAGGAGTTCCGTCTGGTCTGTACAGAGCCATTCTTCGATTTTGACCCTGATGCGGGCTGATCCCGGTTCGCATCATTGCCGGTAAACGGCAAGTGAACGACTCATAGCCCTGGTGGATGGCGCTCGAACTATCGAAAGATGGTTCGAGCGCCATTTCGCTTGACCGGCAAAGGAATCTTGCCATCCACTTCAGCGACGAGCCTTCGGAACCGGCAGTTCCCGTGCGGTCACGCGGATGAGACTCGAAAGCCACTCGCGGTCGTCAAGCTCCTGGCCGACAAGTAGATGCGGCTTCGCGCCCGGATAGGGCGGTGCCTCGGCGAGATGGCCGGCAATCTCGCGCCCGGCGGCGGTGGGCTTCACGAAGAGCCGGTTATCGCACGCCAGCGCCACCACCTTCCCGTCGCAATAGAGCGCATACTCTCCGAACATCTTGCGGAAGGTGATCGCGCCCGCGCCGCTCATCTGCTCGCACGCATATTCGACAAACGATAGATCGGATGACATTGGATGGACAGTTTCAGATTCGAGAGTCTCGATGCTCTCCGAAGCAGCGGACGCCTGCTCGCTCCGCCTTGCAGAACACGCAGTCCGGCGGCCAGACCGCGCAGAGTTCGAGGTAACGCCCGCTGACCATCGAGGCGATGAACCGTTGGCGCGACTGCCGGTTGACGACCTGCATCGCCGCCGCCGCCGTGACGATCCCGGCCTTTCCTGCTTCCGCCATCGCCTCGGCAAGCTCGTCGAGAAACACCGTCTGCGTTACCGGCGACTCCGGATGCAGCGCCCGGCAAACGCGCTCGCCAACCGCGACGATCTCCGCCTGCCGGATCAGCTCTGCCGCCTGTTCCGCCGTGATCCAAACGGGCCTGAACGCCACGATCTTCTCCCGGATACGCTCGAACGCAGGATCGCCAGCCGCCAATGCGGATCGGCTGTCGAGCACCATCTCGGCCTTTCTGATCCCCTCGACAATTTTGCCGGTACGATAGTCGTCCGTGGTGGACATAGCTAAAAGAATATTACGCTACAAATATCTCGACATTCCCAATCCTCAGGCATGAACGGAAGCGGTTTTCAGCACATCATCCACTGATCGGGCCACAACATAGCGGGCCGGCTTCTCTCCAACACTGAGCGCCTCGAAGTGGGCCTTGCCGCACTCGATTTTCGCGCCCTCCTTGTCGCCAAGATCGTCGGTGAAGAGGCCGCTTTTGGTCTCGACGACAAAGTAAACCCGCTCCTCGCCATCCTGTTCGACAAGTACCGCCCAGTCCGGATTGTAGCTGTCGAGCGGCGTGGGAATCCTGAACCATCCCGGCAGCTTGGCATAGACCTTGACGGCCAGATTCTTCTCCAACTGATCGGCAAAGGTTGCTTCAACGCCGGAGTCACAGACCACCTGTTCATAGACCGATTTCTGAACCGGAATAAGGTTCTTCAGATAACCGGTCAGCTCTTTTTCTTCAAAAAGCTCCTGGGCATAAAAATGTTCGTCGCCAAGCCGGTGATACTTTATGCCATCCACAATGGCGAGGCGCTTGCATCGATTGATAGCTTCGGCGGCAAGCTCGATGAACTGTTGCGGGTTGCGCTTGAAATCGTTGAGCCGCCCGGAGGCCGTCAAAATACGATGGATGGTTCGGCGGGTAAGCCGGGTGCGATCCTGCAAATCCGTAAGCAGGTCAGGCAACTCGATATCGCTTTCATCGAGCGCCACCGTTGCAGCTCCGCTCCGTTCGGTTGCTTCGACGCCCGATTTGCCAATAACAATATCCGCCTTGTGCCACTGCATTTGGGTCTTCGAAATTGGCGGAGCCTGCTGTAATGCCTTGATGCAGCTCTCCACCAGCTTTTCATTGTCGAACTGCAAGCGATAGGTTGTTTTGTGCTTGATTCGCTCCCAAAGCTCTTTGAACTCCGGGCTGTGCAGCACGGCCTGCCGGGTGAGCACCTGCCTGCGTTCATCGGCGTTCCTGATTTCGAGCCGTCCGGCAAGCTTTTTCAGCACCGCAGTAATCTGATCGAGCTGTGCCGTCAATGGTTCTGGCACAACCAGAGTTCCCTCCTTGAGCGCTCGCTTCAGCGACTCCTGCACCTTGCCGTTGCTGTCGATATAGTTCTGATCCAGCAGATGCTCCCACAAGAGCTTCGACTGCTCGAATCCCAGCGGAACCGACTCACCTTCAGCGGTGGTAATGGAAATGGCTGCGAACTGGTGTTCCTCGACAATCCCGAAGCGGATACCGGTCTCCTGCTCGATCTCTTTCTGAAGGTTCTCGGCAAACTGCTCATAACTCTCGGTTGCAATGACCGTCAGGGTATTGACCGCAAATCCGCGCAAACGTTGCCCCTGCTGGTTGACGCAAAGGCGCAGGCCACGCCCTATCGTCTGGCGGCGTTCACGCTCGGTTCCCATTTCACGCAACGCACAAATCTGGAACACGTTGGGGTTGTCCCACCCCTCCTTGAGAGCCGAGTGGGAAAAGATGAATTTGAGCGGTGTATCCAGAGAGAGCAGCTTCTCTTTTTCCTTCATAATCAGGCTGTAGGCCCGTTCAGCGCTTTCCCGATTCCCCTGATTGTTCTCCGCTGTATTGGTCCAGCCGCCTTTTTTGTCTATCGAGAAATAGCCGTTATGCACCTCTTCGGCGGCATGAGTGAGATCAACTTCCCCGAAGAGCGTCTGGTAATCGGGCAGCCTCGCCGCCCGGCGATACTCTTCCTCGAAAATGCGGGCATACTCACCCTTCACCGAGTTACCGTCCGCGTCGTACGAGCGATACCTGGCGACCTCATCGATAAAAAACAGCGACAGCACCTTGATGCCCTGAGGGCGCAGGCGCAGCTCTTTGTCGAGGTGCTCCCTGATGGTGCGGCGAATCATCTGGCGCTGCACGGCAAGGCCGTCCACATCACCGTAAGCTTCACCGGGTTTCAGGAACTGCTCGCCACCGGGGAAGCGCAACTCCATAAACTCCTTGCCCTTTTCGACGCGGATTTCACCGACGGCGCAATCGGCATAGATCGCCCGGCCTGTTACCATTTCGAGATTATCGCCATCCTGCACGGCCAGCTCCTTTCGCTTGACGCCGGAGGCCGTCAGCTTGTCCAGCTCGACGAGCGCGGAAATCCGGCCACGCTTGTTCTCGACCTTCAGGAGACGAACATAGGGTTTGTTGAACGCCGCTTCCACCGTTGCGGCGGCCACCTCGATCTGCTTGACCAGCCCCTTGTCGTGCGCATCAACCGCGTCGAGACGATAGACCATGTGGTGCCTGTCCACATGCGTAGCCGAGTAACGCAGGGTACAGAGCGGGTTCATGGCATCGAGCGCACTCTTTCCCGCTCCCGACAGACCGCCATCGACGCTTTGCGGTTCGTCCACAACAAGAATCGGGCGGGTCGATTTGATCAGGTCAATCGGCTTCTCGCCTCCGGTTTTTTCACTCTCCTTGTAGAGGTTGTTGACCTCCTTTTTGTTGATGGCGCCAACCGTCACCACCATGATCTGAATCTGCGAACTGGTGGCAAAATTGCGAACAGGCCCCGGTTTTGAAGAGTCATAGAGGAAATAGTCAAAAGGTACGCCAGCATAGAGACCTTTGAAGTGCTCCTCGGTAATCTGAAGGGTTTTATACACGCCCTCCTTGATCGCCACCGACGGAACGACTATCACGAACTTGGCGAACCCGTAGCGCTTGTTGAGTTCAAAAATGGTGCGCAGATACACGTAGGTTTTGCCCGTTCCGGTCTCCATCTCTACGGTAAAGTCACCGGAGGCGAGACTGCCGGATGGCGGCAGACCGTTGCGGAGCTGAATGTCATGCAGGCTTTTGAGCAGCTCATCGTCGAGCAAGGTCAGCCGGTTGCCGATACCGAGGTCACTCTCCATGCCAGGAATCTGCATGGCTTTCGTCGTCGGCATGGTCACGGTGAACTCCGTGCGGCAAATCTCCTGCCCGCGAAAGAGGTCGCAAACCGCCTCAACCGCCTGAAGCTGATAATCAAGGTTGGGTTCAAAGTGCAGCTTCATTCTTTATCCTCCATGGCCTGCGCAGCCTCGATGGCATCGCGTTCACGCTCGATCTCCGCGCGAAGCTCCTCTTCCGACGGCAGCACCAGCCTGTACCTGGTCGCAAACAGTTGTGCGCTCTCATGCAGGACGGAGTAGCGAACGACGGAGTGATCTTTGTGTTCACACAGCAGAATACCGACCGTCGGGTTGTCGCCTTCGCCACGTTTGAGATCGTCGTACATACGAACATACATATCCATCTGCCCGATGTCCTGATGCGTGAGCTTACCGGGCTTCAGGTTGATCAGCACGAAGCACTTGAGCAGATAGTTGTAAAACACGAGATCGATGTAAAAGTCCTGTGTCTCGGTGCTGATGCGTTGCTGACGGGCGACGAAAGCGAACCCCTTGCCCAGTTCCAGCAAAAAAGCCTGGAGCTTGTCCATCAGCGCCTGCTCCAGCTTCGACTCCAGCAGCTTGCCCGTGCCGGGCAGCCCCAGGAATTCGAGCATCACGGGGTCGCGCACGAACTCCCGCGGTGTTTGTTGCAGTGCTGAGATGTTGGCGTCGGCCTCGACAGCCACGCCGATTTTGTCGCCACTGAGCAGCAAACGCTCATAGTACAACGTGCCAATCTGCCGATCCAGTGCGCGGGCGCTCCAGTTCTGCGAGGCGGCTTCGTGTACGTACCACTCACGGGCCTCCTTGTTGCTGACTCGCAGCAGTGCCCGATAGTGCGTCCAGCTCAATTCGGTACGCACTGAGTGCCAAATCGGGAATACCTGATAAAACGCACGCATGTTGCGCAGGTTACGATCATCGAACCCCTTGCCAAACTCACGGGTCAACAACTCCGCCAGTCGTG
Source organism: Chlorobaculum sp. (assembly GCA_013334855.1). Taxonomy (GTDB): domain Bacteria; phylum Bacteroidota; class Chlorobiia; order Chlorobiales; family Chlorobiaceae; genus Chlorobaculum. The sequence continues at coordinate 7,163 of JAAXWU010000030.1, forward strand.
GCAGCAGCTTTTTGCCGTATGCCGCACGGGCCTGGCCACCCTGCTCGAACTCGACGATATGGCGGCCAATCTCCCAGCAGGTTTGCACCTGCACCCTGTCCACGGCTCGCAAAGCCTGTTGCCGACCTTGCTGAATCAGTTCCCGCAAGGCATTCAGCAAGCCCGATAAGGGCGGCGTGTTCGGTATCAGATTTGCCATTGTTAGAGGCTCCTGATGATTTCAAGCCCGTGTTGCTGAAGAATGGCGGCAAGGTTGGTCTTGGCAACGTCATCGGCAAAGGCGCTGTCGCGGAACACGCAGGTGGTGTCCCCCGCTGGCGCAAGCTCGCCGTGCCAGGCAACGATGCCTTGCGCCAGAGGCTCGACCTCTTCACGAGTGACAAGCGTGGCAAGGCAGACCAGCAGCACGCCACCGCCGACGGAGTGAACCGCTTTGCCTGCATAAATCCGCTTTTCTATCGGGACACAGAGGTCATGACCAAGTTTGAGCAGCAGCTCATAGAGAATATCCGCCTCGCTGCGATCTGCCTTCAGGTGCTCGATGGAGTTGAAGAGCGATGCTTCGAGATCGTGAGGGTCCGGCTCCCAAGTGCGGATGTTGCTTGAATCGAGCTTGAAAACGCGAAAACCAAGATCGCCATGAAAGCGTGGATTCTCCTCTTTGATCTTCTTCGCAGCACGGCGAAGACGCTCTTTGGTGATTTCGGCGATGGTTTTATAGCCAGCCTTGAACGCTTCACTGTCTGGTGTACATGGTTCAGGAAGCTGGACAAGGATATATCGTCTGTTACCACTATCTAGAACATTCTGTGTCATCAAAGCATGTCCTGTTGTACCGGAACCAGCAAAAAAATCAAGAATAAGGTCTTTAGGTTTCGCTGCGACTATTTTTACCATTCTTTGAATCAACCCATGCGGCTTGGGAAAGTCAAATACTTTAACACCCATTAAACTCTCCAAGGCTTTACTCCCTTCATCAGTAGAACCAGTATCATCATATGACCAGAAATTCACTGGCACCATACCGCCATCCATTTCCGAGAGAAACTTCTTTAAACGTGGATAAGTATTTTCACCATTTCTTCCCCAATAAAGCTTGTTGTGAGCTTTATGTTCCTCATAAGTTGATTTTTCATATTTCCAAGCATTTGTAGGATGCCATACAACTACCCCTGTATACGGGTTTGTTATACCATAATAAAGGTTTGGTCTTTGTTCTTTAGTAGCAGGATTTACATAAGATACACTTGTCCATACTCCACGAGAATCATTATCTGGATTTGTGTAAATTGAATCAGACTTTTCATTTCTTGGCTCTTTTATTTCTGCCAATAAATCGCTCTTTCTATAACAAAGAATATGTTCAACCAGTGATGCAAAGGTTTTAGAGTTATTACTCCTTGTAAACCTTTTTTCCCACGAAATATCTGCTAAAAAATTCTCCTCCCCAAAAATCTCATCGCACACTTTCCGCAAATTGCTTGATTCGTTATCATCGATACTGATAAAAATCACTCCGTCATCCCGCAACAAATTCCTTGCAAGTTTCAATCTCGGATACATCATGTTCAGCCAGTCGGTATGAAACCGTCCGCTTGCTTCGGTGTTGCTGCTGATCTTCCGGCCTCCCTCAACCTGGCCTGTGAGTTCGAGGTAGTTTTTGATGTTGTCCTGGAAGTTGTCGGGATAGACGAAATCCTTGCCTGTGTTGTATGGCGGGTCGATGTAGATGAGCTTCACCTTGCCGGAGTAGCTCTTCTGCAACAGCTTGAGCACTTCGAGATTGTCGCCCTCGATCATCAGATGCTGAGTACTCTCCCACTCCACACTCTCCTCCGGGCAGGGGCGCAGGGTTCCGGTTGACGGGGTAAGCGCAAGCTGACGGGCTTTCCGCTTGCCGTGCCAGTTGAGGCCGTACTTCTCCTCCCGCTCCTCCACCGTGCCGCCGAGAAGCTGGCGGAGCACCTCGAAATCGATCTTCCCTTCGGTGAACGCTTCAGGGAAAATCGTTTTCAACTGCTCGACATTGCCCGCCAGCAAATCGGCTGATCGGGCTTCGGGGTCATCTGCGGTAAAGGGCTTGATTGTCGGTTCCTCGTGTCCGGTCATAATTGTTGTTTTACTGTTGCCGGTTGCGCTTCAACCCGCCTGGGTTCCGGGTTCAATTCAACCTTCCGGGGTATCTGCATCTCTTTTCCCGCGCACGGCGCAGAGGGACGAACTCGCCATGCAGCCCGCACGGGCGTCGATCATGAAAATGCCTTTAATATACCCAAACCAGACAAGGTTGTGCCGCATTTCGATTACGCCATCACTACGAAAAAATACGCCGTGCCCCCGCGCAAGGCGTCGCAGCTCTGCCAGAGAGTGGAATAGAGATCGGATTTCCTGAGAGCCATTCGTTTTTTTGAGACTTCTGATGTTGCAGCGCAGCTCATCGAGCCGGAGGGAGGTGATGAACCCGCCAAAGCGTTCAATTTCCACTATTAGCACATAAGTCGCAAACACATAGTGAACGGCTCGCTGGCTATATTGCTCGCACAGCCACCACGACAACGAACGCTTGATTCACCATGACAACCATCCCCCTCCACCTCACCACTATCGGCGATCCGGCGCTGCCGGTGTTGTACGGCGGATCGATATAGATGCATTTCACCTTCCCGGCAAACTCCTGTTCGAGGGCCTTGAGGGCGAGGAGGTTGTCGCCATGAATCAGCATGTTGCCGGTCGTGGGATCGCCGTAGCTCAACTCGGGCTGCTCGATGAGAATCCTCGGTTCGAGTTTCGGCTCGTCGCCCTTGCCAATCCAGGTCAGTTCGAGCTTCTGTTTCTGTTGCGGTTTCATTCCTGCTCTCCGCTGTTCAATTCAATCTTCCTGAAAAATCCGAAACTGTGCCCGACGCTGTGCTCGATCACGCCCAGCTTTGCCAGCCGCCCGGCAACAATGGCCGGATGCGTGCCGATCTCCGCGGCGAACCGCTCGAAATCCTCCTTGACGAACAGAGGGGTTTCAAGCATCCGCCGCTCCTCTTTCCTGCCGATGAGATAGTCGCCAGCCCAGGCGTCGGCCTCCGCCTCCTTCTTTTTACCGTCGCACGAATACTCCATGCCTTCGATGAACACATCTTTCTTGTTGTGCTTCAGGATATGGGCGGCCTCATGGAAAAAGGTGAACCAGAAAATATCGTTGCGCTTGAAGCGGTCGGAAAGCTGAATCAGCGGCGTATCGTTAAGCCAGCGAGTCGAGCCGTTCAGCGGCGCTTTCTGCAGGCACGGCGTGAACACCACCTTGACCCCCGCCCGAAGGCAACGCTCCTGCAACCCGGCAAGAAATCCATCATCCATCACCACAAGCCTCGTTTTTATATCGAGCAAAGCCTCCTCGAACGCCTTTTTATCGTACGCCGCCGCTTGCAGCGACTCCGCCTGCCGCTCCCCCTGCCGGAGCCACGCAGCCATCGCGTAGGGATCCTTGCTGCACTTCTCGCTCATGCGATACGCCGTCGCGTACAACTGCTTGTGGCAGACGTTATCATATACCTCTGGAGAAGCCACATTGAAAAAAGCGAGCACCGCCTGCGCGGAACTGACAATACCATCCTCGAAGCTGCTCCAGCCAAGCTTCTTCATGGCTGCGAGAGGAAACTGTTTGGCCCACGCCTCCGTTTCCAGCAACGCTTCCGCCGCATCGATCTCGGCAAGCCGCAAACGGTAGTTCCGTTCGAGGCCCATCCAGAGATTTGCAGGAATTCCGACAACCCGTTCGAGCTGAATTGCGGTTTCCGAGGTAATCTCGGCTTTGCCCCTGATGATTTCGTTAATCGTCTTTTTCGGCCTGCCCATGCGAGCAGCCAGTTCTGCCTGACTCATTCCGGTATATTCAAGATGCTCGGCAAGCGTATCGCCAGGGCATGAAATAACTTCACGCGCAATGGCAATATCCTCTTTCGTTCGGTAAACGTTCTTCATGGTTGATGCGGTATCAGTGGTAATCAACAGCGATTTCAGTCATTACGATGGCAGTTACCTGTTTCCAGTCGAGTCCGCCATCCTCTTTTTCGGGAAGCGGGTCGTGATCAGGTTCAAAAATAATGCGATGATTCGGCGAGATATGTACGGCAAGCGAATCGGCCCTGTCGGCATGAAGCTCATGACAGTTGATTCCGGGAAAATGCGAAAGCTCATCGAGATTCAGGGCGACCGAAAACTGCTGGAGCCGAACATCGATCTTTTTGGCCATGTTGCCGTAGTGCCGCTTCATGGCCGATAAGCTTTCGACGGTTTTCTCCAGCTTTCTGGTATGGTAACGAATGTTCATCGGCAATGTAATATATTGAACCGAGAAAGTCCATTATTCGTTAACCCTTAGGGTTAATTAAAATCTGACGATCAGTAAAGAGCGCCTCTTCACGCAACGGCAGCAAAGAGGTCAACATCGGCCTGACTGGGTTTCCGATGGACTTTCGTAACATGAAACAGTGGCAAGCTGCGAGAAACCGGATCGAAATCGTTTGAGCGCCGCTTCCCGGTTATTACTCCGATAACAAAAAATCGCAATCACCGCCATTGAAAGATATTGGGCTAAAGCCTTGATTTGTTTTGGTTTATCCACATACCCCGGACTGAAGTCCGAGGCAATTGTTTAAGATTTTAATGGCTGGACCAGTGAACTTTATATTCAAATAAACACACTAAAAATAACGTAACAAATAAATTCCGTTCTCAAAACAGCCTGCCGATGGATGAGCAAAGGAGCGAGGCACCCAGCCTGACAAATCATCTTTCAGGTTCATATATTTCAATGAATACAAACCCGATAACAACCCGCGCCATCATGACATCGCCACCGAAAAACACTTCCCTCCACCTTACCACCATCGGCGACCCGGCGTTGCCGAAGATCGTGTTCCTGCACGGCTTTCTCGGCTCGGGCAGCGACTGGCTTCCGTTCGCTCGCAAGCTTGCGGAGCGCTTTTGCAGCATCCTCGTCGATCTGCCGGGGCATGGGGCGGCGGGGATTCCTGCGGATACTGAGGCGGATGGATTTTTCATGCGGACGGTCGAGGCGCTGGCTGTCGAGATCGCACGGATAACTGCGGAGCCGTGCGTGCTGGTGGGCTATTCGATGGGCGGACGCATCGGGCTGGCGCTGGCATTGCGCCACCCGGAACTCTTCTCGAAGGCGGTGATCGTGTCGGCGTCGCCGGGATTGCGGACTGAGGCAGAGCGGGCGGCGCGGCGGAAGAGCGATGAGGGAGTCGCCCGGAAGATCGAGCGGAATTTCGAGGGATTCATCGAGTTCTGGTACAGTCAGCCGCTCTTTTCGACGCTGAAAAGCCATGCGCTGTTCCGCGAGGTCGAGGCGCAACGCAAACAAGGCTCGCCGGAACAGCTCGCCCGTGCGCTGCGCCTGCTCGGCACAGGCAACCAGCCGTCGTTCTGGGACGAACTGCCGGGCAACCGCCTGCCAATGCTCTTCTGCGTCGGCGAGAAGGATGAAAAGTACGTGGAGATCGGGCGTCACATGGCGGAGCTTTGTCCCGAATCGCGAGTCGAGTTTTTCGAAGGATGCGGCCACACGCTGCACATCGAAGAACCGGAGCGGTTTCTGGCAAGCGTGGAGCGGTTTGTGGATCAGAAGTAGTCAGCATTGACGCAGAATCCCCAACCAAAACCTATCCGTCCTATAAGTCCCATCCGTCCCATTCACCTGTCGCCGCTCGCCAGAGGGCAAACGCCTTGCGCCCCTGCAACTTCATCCAATCGTCCGGGCTTTGTTGTTGTTCTGGTCGAGGGTGCTGAGATGCGGGACGCAGAAACCGGAGGTGGTGTTCTCCAGTTGCCGGATCAGCCTGCGAGCACTCTCGCTGTCGAGCGTGAAGTGCCGGTTGCCGGGCGAAAGAATGCCCCAGGTCGCGTAGTAGGGCATGGTGCGGTGCCGGGCCAGCTTTTCGTACATCGTCCTCAGCGTGTCCGCATCGTCGTTAAGTCCTTTGAGAATCGGCCCCTGCTGCAACAGCACGATACCGGCGTCCGAGAGCCGGTCGAGCGCTCCGCACACCTCGTCGCTCAGTTCGCGGGGGTGGATGCAGGAGGTGATCAGGACGAGCGGTTTGAAACGGCTGAGCATGGCGATCATTTCGCCGGTGAAGAGTTCCGGCGCGAAAATGGGGGCGCGGGTCGTGATGCGGATGATCTCCACGTGCGGGATGCGGCGGACTTCGGAGAGGGCGCGAGCGAGCCGTTCGGGATCGCCGTGCAGCGGATCGCCGCCGGTAAAGATGACGTCGCGGATCGACTCGTCGTTGCGCAGATAGTCGAGCGCCTTGTCGAGCCGCCGCCCGTCGAGCGTGGTGGCGACCTTCTCCGAGCGGAAGCAGAAACGGCAGTGGGCGAAACAGGCGGTGGTGTACATCAGCAGCACCTTGCCCGGATAGCGGTGGATGATCCCCTCCACCGGCTGGTACTTCGCCTCGTCCTTGTGGGTATCGACCTCGTCGTCGTCGGAGTAGCGCACCAGCTCTTCGAGCGAGGGAATGACGATTTTCCTGAGTGGATCGTCGGGATTGTCGCGCTCCAGCAGCGCCGCATAATGGCGCGTGATCTTCATCGGCATGATCGTGCGGCACTGGCGGATGCCCTCCTTCTCGGCATCGGTCAGCGTGACATACTCAGAAAGTTGCTCGATGGTGGTGATGATGCCACGTTCAGGCTGGATATCTGTCATGGGTACTGCTGGTTACAATGGTAAGCGGAAATCATTGAATATAGGAAATACTGTACACTTATTTTTTATCTCAGCTATCGGTGTAAACGTGGCAAGGCCGGAGAAGAAGCGCGACCACAAGAGCCTGCAAAAAAATCCATCACGTAATCCGCACCGTCCCGTAAGTCCTATAAGTCCCTTACGTCCCATTCCCCCATTCCGCCGCCACGAATCAACGGGGATTGCTTATATTTGAACTCTTTTTCCGCCATCAACAACAACCATCGAGACTTCGATATGAGCACCGTCAACTGGATTGCAGCCGGAGAGTTTTCCGACATTCTCTACCACAAGGCCGAGGGGATCGCCAAAATCACCATCAACCGCCCGGAGCGGCGCAATGCGTTCCGCCCGCAGACGGTGGATCAGATGATCGATGCGCTTCAGGATGCGCGCAACGACGCGGAGATCGGCGTGATCATCCTGACCGGCCAGGGCGACCTCGCCTTCTGCTCCGGCGGCGACCAGAAGATTCGCGGCAACGCGGGTTACGCCGACGAGAAGGGCGTGAACAAGCTCAACGTGCTCGACTTCCAGCGCGACATCCGCACCTGCCCGAAGCCGGTCATCGCGATGGTGGCGGGTTACGCCATCGGCGGCGGCCACGTGCTGCACATGCTCTGCGACCTGACCATCGCGGCGGAGAACGCCCGCTTCGGCCAGACCGGTCCGAAGGTCGGCTCGTTCGACGGCGGCTGGGGCGCGAGCTACATGGCGCGGCTCGTCGGCCAGAAGAAGGCCCGCGAAATCTGGTACCTCTGCCGCCAGTACGACGCGCAGCAGGCGCTCGACATGGGGCTGGTCAACACGGTCGTGCCGCTCGAACGGCTCGAAGAGGAGACCATCCAGTGGTGCCGCGAAATCCTCGCCAACTCGCCGCTCGCCATCCGCTGCCTGAAGGCCGCGCTGAACGCCGACTGCGACGGCCAGGCCGGTTTGCAGGAGCTTGCGGGCAACGCCACCTTGCTCTACTACATGAGCGAGGAGGGGCAGGAGGGGCGCAATGCCTTCGTCGAGAAGCGCAAGCCCGATTTCGGCAAGTTCCCGAAACGCCCGTGAAGCAGCTTCATGCCGACATCTGCCGGTATGAAGTCCCGTTCACCGCGCCGGTCACAGTCCGCGGAGTGCTCCTCGCCAAACGCGAGGGGCTGCTCCTGCGCCTGATATTCGGGGAGCAGCTCGCTTTCGGAGAGATCGCTCCCCTGCCGGGTCTGCACGCCGAGTCGCTCGACGAAGCCACGCAGGCGCTCGCCGCCTTTATTCCCGAACTATCGCGATTTGACCTGAACAGCTACGACGAACGGCGACGCCTGCTCGACGAAGCGACGCTGCCGCCGTCGGTGGCGACTGGCATCGAAATGGCACTCGTCAACCTCGAAGCTGTGGCGACCGGCTCGCTTCCGTCGTTTCCCGGCGCTTTCCCGCCAGCATCGAAAATTCCCGTCAACGCGCTGCTGGCCGGAGAGCCAGAGGCGGTACTCGAACGCGCCGCGAAGCGCTACGCCGAGGGGTTCCGCGCCTTCAAGCTCAAGGTTCGCAAAGGGCAGCTCGACGACGACGTCGCCTGCATCCGCGCTTTTCACGAGGCTTTCGGCGGCAAGGCGGAGCTGCGGCTTGACGCCAACCAGTCGCTCGATTTCGACGAGGCGGTCGGGTTCGGCAAAGCTTTGCCGCCGGACAGCATCGCCTACATCGAGGAGCCGCTGATGGATGCGGCGCTGATTCCGAAGTTCCACGCCGCCACCGGCCTGCCGTCGGCGCTCGACGAATCGCTCTGGCAGCGTCCGGCGCTGCTCGACGAGATCGGCCCCGCGCCGCTCGGCGCGCTCGTCATCAAGCCGAACTGCATCGGCGGCATCCAGAAATCGCTCGATCTCGCGGCGAGAGCGCGGCGGATGGGCTTGCAGGCGGTCTTCAGCTCGGCTTTCGAAAGCAGCGTCAGCCTGGGCCTCTACGCGCTGATGGCCGCCGTCTCGTCGCCCTCTCCGGCGGCGTCGGGCCTCGATACGGCGAGCTTCCTCGCCCGCGACCTCACCGACAATCCGTTCGCCGCGCCGAAAGGCTTCGCCGATCCCGCCGCCGCGTGGCGCGAAAGCCTGCGCGTGAAGCCGGAGATGATCGAAACCATCGCATCATGGACGTTGTAGCCCAGGCCGCGCAACGGTTCGGCAACGCCCCGGCGCTCGTCACCGCCGAACGCCGCTGGAGCTTCGCCGATCTCGACGGCGACACGGCCCGCATCGCCGCCGCATTCGAGGCGCAGGGCGTCAAGCCGGGCGACATCGTAGCGCTTGTCGCGCCGAACAGCGCACCGCTCGTGCTCGCGCTGATGGCGCTCATGCGCATGGGCGCGGTCGCCGCGCCGGTGAACCACCGCTTCCCGGCAAGCCACGTCGATGGCGTACTCGGACGATTGAAGCCGAAGATGGCTTTGGACGCGACGGCTCTCGATGCCTTCGTTGCCGACGCACTCACCCGAATGGACGCGGCCTACAACGACGCGACGGAGATGGCGCGGCCCGTCTCGATCATCCACACCTCGGCCAGCTCCGGCCAGCCGAAGGCCGCCGTGCACAGCTTCTCGAACCACTGGTACAGCGCGACGGGTTCGGAGACGAACCTGCCCTTCGGGCCGGGTGACTGCTGGCTGCTCTCGCTGCCGCTCTGCCACGTCGGCGGCTACTCGATGCTCTTCAAATGCCTCTTCGGCGGCGGCGCGCTGGCCATTCCGTCGCCGGACGCCTCGCTCGCCGAATCGCTCGCGATCTTTCCGGTGACGCACCTCTCGCTCGTGCCGACTCAGCTCTACCGGATGCTTCGCGCCGACGGCGGCCCGGAACGGCTGCGGAGCCTCGAAGCGCTGCTGCTCGGCGGGAGCGCGGTCAGCCCGGCGCTGCTCGATGAGGCGATCCGCGAGCGCGTGCCGCTCTACCTCACCTACGGCTCCACCGAAATGAGCACGCAGGTCACGACCTCGCCCGGCCCGGTCACTTCGACGCGGGGCGACAGCGGCGTGGTGCTGCCTTGGCGCGAGGTTGCGATAGCGCCGGACGGCGAAATCCTCGTCAAAGGCGAATGCCTCTTCATGGGCTACCTCGACGAGGGCGGATTACGCACGGCGCGGGACGCTGAAGGCTGGTTCCACACCGGCGACATGGGCGAGTTGTCGGAGGACGGACGGCTGACGGTGCTCGGCAGGAAAGACAGCATGTTTATCTCGGGCGGCGAGAACATCCATCCCGAGGAGATCGAAAAAGCGCTCTGCTCGCTCGAAGGCATCGAAGAGGCCGTGGTGGTTCCCGCGCCAGATGCGGAGTACGGCATGAGGCCGGTGGCGTGGATAAAAGTGCGGCACAATAGCGGACCAAACGATGCAACGATCACCGCAAGCCTCAAAGAAGCGCTCGGCAGTCTCAAAACGCCGGTGGCGTTCCATCGCGTCCGGGAGTGGCAAACCCTCCCCGGCTCACCCAAAATCGACCGTGGCTGGTACCGCAAACTGGGTAATCTTTAAATCCTATAGGACAGAAGAACTGAAGACGATACTGCCAAGCCTCTACTTCTTCCTCGCCTGGCGCTTGAGCGCGAAGACGGTCAGGCGGCCTCCGAGACCGGCGAAGGGAGCGTAGAACATGCCGGTCAGGACTGTGCTCATCAGAAGATCGGTAAGGGAAATCTCTTTCGGCGCGCTCGCCAGCGCAAGCATCTGCTGGAAGTTCGGGGCCTCTTCGGGAGCCATGCGGCTTGCCCACGCCACCAGAAGCTGGAGGCTGTCGAGTCCCGGAATGTAACCGAACTGCATCTCCAAGAGGTATCCGGCAAGCACCGAGAGCGCTCCGCCGACAAAGCCGCTCATCGCGCCAAGCACGAAGGCTTCGCCAGACTCCAGTCGCACCTGGTGATGCATGATGTAGTACCACGCCGCCGCCGCTCCGGAGCCGATGATACCGGCAAAGAACAGTGCATTGATCAGCGTCAGATAGGGCAGCGTCGTCGTCAGCACGAGCAGCGCGGCTCCGCCAAGCACGGCGGTCGCTTTCGGGGGCCTCCCCGGTACAGCTTCAGCTCCCATCGTTCAGGCGGAAAAAAGATCGTTCAGAAAATCATCCATCGTATAGAAACCCGGCGCGGCGGCGTGGCGCTGCACGAGCCATTCGGCAGCGCGAACCGCGCCCGAGGCGAATCCTGTTCGATTCTTGGCGGTGTGGGTCAGCTCGATGGTGTCCGACTCGGAATCGATCAGCGCCGAGTGGACGCCGAAGACCGAGCCGAGGCGAATCGAGGCGACCTGAAGCTCGTCGCTCTGCAACTTGCGGCCATCCTGAAGCTCGCGCACCACGCTCGTCTTGCGCGGATTGGATTTCAGAATCTCCTCGGCGGCCTTGATCGCCGTGCCGCTCGGAAAGTCCGCCTTGCCGGTATGGTGCTGCTCCGAGAGCGCAATATCGAACTGCTCGAAGGGCGCGATCAGCCTTGCAGCCTCGCGGAGCGTGCGGAAGAAGATGTTGACGCCAAGCGAGTAGTTGGCGGAGTAGAAGAGGGATGCGCCTTCCGCGGCCACCATCTCACGCACCTGCGGCATCGCGTCGTCCCAGCCGGTGGTGCCCACCACGACCGGCACGCCCGAAGCGACGAGCGCCGGATAGTTGGCCAGAAACGCGCTTCTGACGGTAAAGTCGATGATGACATCCGATCCGCTGAAGGCGGCGGCGTCGATGGTGTCGTTGACATCGAGCACGCGATTGATAGCGTGCGTTCCAGACGCGGCGACAACGTCGGCTATCTGACGGCCCATGCGGCCATTACCGACCAATGTGATATTCATGATCTCAGTGTGTTCTTGATATTGTAGTTACAGCTTCAGGCGCATTCACTGGCCGATAAGGTCGAGGATGCGGTCGAGGTCTTCGCCTGAAAAATATTTGATGTGAATCTCCCCTTGGCCCCCCTTCTTTTCGACGAGGCTGACCTTGGTGGCGAGCCGCTCGCGGAGCTGGCTTTCGATCTGGCCGATCTGCGCGGCGCGGGGTTCGGGAGCCGTCGCGGAGGGTTTGGGCTTGTCCTTGAACATGTTGTTGACCAGGCTCTCGGTCTGACGCACCGAAAGCTGATGCGACACGATCTGCCGCCACACCTTGAGCTGGAGATGTTCGTTCGGCAGGTTGATGAGCGCACGCGCATGGCCTGAGGAGATTTCGCGAGCGCGAATGCTGTCCTGAATCTGGCGCGGAAGCTTCAGCAAACGCAGGAAATTGGCGACCGTGGAGCGGTTCTTGCCCACCTTCTGGGCCACTTCGTCCTGCGTGAGGTTGCACTTGGTGACGAGACTGCGGAGCGCGAGCGCGATCTCGATGGCGTTGAGGTCTTCGCGCTGGATGTTCTCGATGAGCGCCATTTCGAGCTTGCTCGCATCCTCGCGAGCTTCGATGACGTAGGCGGGAATGAACTTGAATCCGGCGGACTTGACCGCGCGAAGCCGTCGTTCGCCGCTGATGAGCAGGTAGCCGTCGCCGTCGCGGCAGACCGTCACCGGCTGGATCACGCCATTTTCGATGATCGAGTTGCGCAGCTCGTCGAGCGCCGTCGCCTCGAACTCCTGGCGCGGCTGGAACGGATTGACCTTGATCTTCTCGACCGGCAGGCTGCCAATCGCCCCCTCCTGCATCTTTTCGGTCTCTTCAGCTTTTTCGGCGGCTGCAAAGCCCTCTTCGGAGATCAGCGCTTTCAATCCCCGGCCCAGTGCTTGTTTAGACATATCCTCTCGATTAACCGGCTACCTACTGCTGCCGAACTTTGAATTTCCTGATGTTTCCATCGCGCTCGAATATCTCCTGCGCGAGATCGAGATAGTCCTTCGAGCCGATGCTCTGGGCGTCGTACAACAGCGCCGGCATTCCGTGGCTCGGAGCCTCCGAAAGCCTGACGTTCCTTCGGATGTAGGTCTTGTAGACCTTGTCCTTGAAGAACTTCTTCACCTCCTCGGCAACCTGTGTGGCGAGCCTGAGCCGTGCGTCGAACATCGTCACCAGCACCCCTTCGATTTCGAGCCTGGGATTGAGATGCTTCCGCACGATGCTGATGGTGTTGAGCAGCTTGCCCAACCCTTCGAGCGCGTAATACTCCGCCTGCACGGGGATGAGCACCGAATCGGCGGCGGTGAGCGAGTTGAGCGTGATGAGGCCGAGCGAAGGCGGGCAGTCGATGATGATGTAATCGTACTGGTCGCGCACCGCTTTGAGCGCCTTCTGCATGACGTACTCCCGCTCGCGCATGTTGACCAGCTCCACCTCCATGCCGACGAGGTTGACGTTCGAGGGCAGGACGTCGAGATATTCGAGGCCGGATGGCTTGATCGCGTCCCTGATCTCCCCCCCGTTCAACATCACGTTGTAGAAGGTGTTCTCGATCTCGTCCCCGGTTTCAAGTCCGAAACCCGAGGTGGCGTTGGCCTGTGGATCGATATCGATCAGAAGGGTCCTGAATTCGGATATCGCAATGGAAGCCGCAATATTCACCGCGGTGGTTGTTTTACCAACCCCGCCTTTCTGGTTTGCAATAGCAATGACTCTACCCATGAACAGTAGCCAGCGAAATGGAAAATATTCAAGCGGTTGCTCTTCTTCGGCGAAACGACCTATAGTATAATACATGCATATGCTTTTACAAACAAGTTATATCGACCCATGAAAAGGCTTGACGCCGATTTTTACCAGACCCCGACGCTCCTGCTCGCCGAACGGCTTCTCGGCAAAGTCTTCGTCCTCCGCGAAGCATCGGGCCGACTGACGAAAGGACGGATCGTCGAAACCGAAGCTTACCTCGGCGTTGGCGACGAGGCCTGCCACGCATGGCGAGGCATGACGGAGCGCAATCGGGTGATGTTCGGCCCACCGGGTCATCTGTATATCTACTTCTCCTACGGCTGCCACTACCTGGCCAACATCGTTTCGGAGCCGGAGGGCGTCGCGGGCGCAGTGCTGCTACGGGCGATGGAGCCGCTCGAAGGGATCGAGTGGATGCAGGAGCGGAGGAAGACGAAGGACGAGCGAACGCTGATGAGCGGCCCCGGCAAGCTCACGCAGGCGCTCGGCCTCGGCCCGGCGCACTATGGCGAGTCGCTCTTCGGCGACCTCTGCTGGCTCGAAGATGCGCCCGGCATCCCGCCGGAGCTGATCGGCGCGAGCCCGCGCATCGGCATTTCCCGCAGCGTCTCGCTGCCGTGGCGGAGGTTCGTCGCCGGTTCGCCGCATCTGTCGAAAACGCAATCCACCGCCGCGCCGAAAAAGAGGAAAAAAAGGTTGGAAAGTAGCTAAAATTTCTTTCCTTAGGCTCGTACGGTAACACGAGGGAACCTCATCAAGTCAACCTCACGCCAGCCATGATCGGTACTCCAATCCTTCCCGAAATCCGCGAGCTGATCGAACAGAGGAACTTCAGCGCCCTGCAACGCCTCTTCGACGACTGGCTTCCGGTCGATCTGGCTGAACTGATCTCCGACCTGCCCGAAAACGAGCAGGCGATTCTCTTCAGGCTGCTCACCAAGGATGTGGCCACCGAAACCTTCGAGTACCTCGACTTCGACGCCCAACGAAACCTCCTCAACGCCCTCACGCAGAAGGATGTCTCGCACATCCTCAACAGCATGTCAGCGGACGACCGCACGGCCCTGCTCGAAGAGCTGCCCGGCCCGGTGGCGCAGGAGCTGATCAAGCTGCTCTCGTTCAAGGAGTTCAAGATTGCCAAAACGTTGCTCGCCTACGCCGAAGACAGCGTCGGGCGTCTCATGTCGCCGGACTTCTTGAGCGTCAAGAAGGACTGGGAGATCAGCCGCGTCCTCGAATACATCCGCACCCACGGCCACGAGAGCGAAACGCTGAACGTCATCTACGCGGTGGACGACCACGGCAAGCTGGTCGGCGAAATGCTCGCCCGCGACCTGTTGCTCTCGCCGCTCGACAAGAAAGTCGAGGAGATCATCGACGAAGACAAGCTGATCACCCTCACGGCCACGCAGGATCAGATCGATGCGCTCGAAACCTTCAAGCGCTACGACAGTGTCGCCCTGCCGGTCGTCGATTCGAACGGCTACCTGATCGGCGTCGTCACGGTTGACGACATGCTCGACGTCGCCGAAGAGGAGGAGACCGAAGACATCCAGAAGTTCGGCGGTATCGAAGCCCTCGACGAACCCTACATCGACGTGCCGCTGCTCCAGCTCGTCAGGAACCGCGCCGTCTGGCTGGTGGTGCTCTTTCTCGGCGAGATGCTCACGGCGTCGGCAATGGCCTATTTCGAAGACGAACTGGCCAAGGCGATCGTGCTGGCCACCTTCATTCCGCTGATCATTTCGAGCGGCGGCAACTCCGGCTCCCAGGCGGCCACGCTGATCATCCGCTCTCTGGCGCTCGGCGAAATCACCGTGCGCGACTGGTGGTCGGTAATGAAACGGGAGATCCTTTCCGGCCTGATGCTGGGCAGCCTTCTCGGCCTCATCGGCGTATTCAGAGTGGTGTTGTGGGCAACGCTCCTGGGCCACTATACCGTCATGTGGTTGCTGCTGGGCATCACCGTGGGACTCTCTTTGCTCGGCATCGTGCTGTGGGGAACGCTGGCCGGCTCCATGCTTCCGTTATTGCTGAAGCGTCTGGGCATCGACCCGGCCACCTCGTCAGCGCCATTCGTGGCGACGCTGGTGGACGTCACCGGCATCGTCATCTACTTCAGCTTCGCCTCGTTGCTGCTCAAAGGCATACTGCTGTAACGGCTTGCTATCAAGTCAACGGCAAACTGCTCCGTTGACGCTTGATACTGCGAGGGACGCGGCGACGTTGCAATCCATGCGTATCTTAACCAAACACGATCCAAACCGCACCTGAACGCGCTTCAGCCATCTATCTTCAAAGATCACTTTGGTGAACTGCTGTAGCCGGAATCAAAACCGCTGACCATGGAAACGACCACCATCCTCTGGCTCATCGCCGCGCTCCTGCTCATCGCCGGATTCGCGGGTCTTGTGCTGCCCGCCCTGCCGGGCGTTTTGCTGATCTTCGCTGGCCTTGTCTTCGCCGCCTGGGCGGAAGGCTTCGCCTACGTCGGCAGGGGCACGATCACGATCCTCGCCGCGCTCACCGTGGCCGCCTACATCATCGATTTCCTCGCAGGATTGCTTGGCGCAAAGCGCTTCGGCGCGGGCAAATACGGCGTCATGGGATCAGCCCTCGGCACGATCGTCGGCCTCATCTTCGGCCTGCCGGGAATCATCATCGGCCCCTTCATCGGAGCCGTATAGTGGACCCCGATTTTCAGACAGCGGTTTAAGGTGGTAACTTGCCCGAAAAGAGGGTCAAGTTATGAGCGAAAAGAAACGCAACAAATTCACGGCGCAGTTCAAAGCCAAAGTGGCGCTGGAG
>JAAXWU010000139.1 GCA_013334855.1 Chlorobaculum sp.
TGAGTTGGTGGTAGTGGTGTGACAGACTCTGCATGGGAGATTTCAGCGAGAAGGTTCGACAAGGTTTACAATTACGCCAAGTTACCTGTTATTCACCTTCTTTCCACGAAATTCTGCGAAGAACCATCCGAAATACTTCCAAAGCGTATTTCTACCCTCACTTCTTTCATAAGAAGTTTTAATGTGTTCACTAAGCACGTTGATTTCTTTTGTCAAATCCCAAGGTTCAAGAGCACTTAAATATTCATGAAAATTAATAATACCGGTATCAAATGGAATATGCTTAGTCAAGTCATCTTTAACCACGCATACAGGCTTATTTAATGAGGTTCTAATTCCGAACTCAAAAAATACATTTGGATTCAAAGCTGACATATCGCACAAGACAAGATCAGTCGTTTCAAGCTGTTTTATTATTTCAGCATGAATCAAATCTGAACCTCTTGCCAATGGTGGTATCGCTCTAAAGCCAGCCTTTTCGACAGCAGGCATTAACAAGCATTCCAAAACATGCTTAAAATGTTCACACCCATCCCTGTACCGATCTTTAACGACTTCAGGGACTGTTATCGGCATGATAATAAAGCAAGACTTGTAATCTGCCATCACTTATCGCGTTATTGTTAACAAGACAATATGACCAACATCAAAATACTACTGCCATAATATAACCTATAAAAAAGAAAAATATAAAATATCATCCGATCATTCAACCCCGTTTCACCCCCACGCCGTCGTCCCGAACGAAAAGGCTTCACTGCCGTGGCGGTGCCAGACAGCTTCCTTTGGCAGCATGGTGAGCGTCCAGGTCTGGAGGTTTTCGGGGGTTTTTGATTGAAATGCGGATGGCGTCAGAATGGCGATGCAAAAATGGGGTTCAGGATCGCGGACGGATTGCCAGATGATGACGGCGAGCGGAATCTCCCTCGCGACGCGGGCAAAAGCCTGGGTGGCGGCATAATCGAGCGGATGCATCCAGAACCGCTCGTCGCGGTCAAATGGCGGGCGTCTCAAATCGACCATCGCGCCCGCTGCCGGAACGGAAAACGCGGTGTAGTGCGTGGAGGGCAGATACAGGAAACCCGCATCCTGCATGAATCTCCAGCGTCTGTAGCTCATTTCTGCGGCGGCGGTCGCCATTCTTTCCGCCCCGTACCAGACGCCGGGGTCGGCCTCGCCGCGAAAACGGGAGCCTCCCGCAAGCGGCGGATAGCGAAACGGCGTGGAAAGCAAGTAGTGCAATCCATCCGTTTCGGCGGGAACCGGCGGCTTGCTCTCTTCGATGATCTCTTCGAGCAGCGCCTGTGCCGAGAGCGAATCCACGAGTTTCATCGTCGAGACGACATGCTGCGCCTCGACGACGCGCCACGCTTCGCGACGCTCGAAACGCGCCTCAGACGATACCTCTGCTGGCGTCCAGATAGGTAACGACACGAACCAGACCCTCCGCAGTTTCAGCCAGTTCCGCCGGTTTTCTTCCGGCAAATGCGCGATTTTCACTTCTCATCCACTGTGCGGCAACCGCTTCATTGCCGCCGGAAATAGAATCGAGAGAGCGGAACAGCCGCACCAGAAGCACGGCAAACTCCCACTCTTTTTTGCCCTCGGCAAGCAGGTACGCGCCTGCCGCGAGACGGGTGATGGTCGAAGGACTCAGGCCGAGAATTTTCGCGAGCCGGGAATTGGAAAGCTCCAGAATCCCCGCGACTTTGAGCACCGCTTTCGACAAAACGGCTGGCCTGCTCTCCTGCTGTTCTCTGGCTGCTTGCTGCATGTTGCTATCATTAAAAAATCGACAACACTCTTTCTTCAGAAAATTTAAGAAATAAATATTTCTATAGCAAGAGCGTTGAATCAACAAACCTGAGCAATTCACCTCCCGGAACGTAAGCCTGAATTCCCCCGCCGTCGTATATTGCTCGAAGCATATCAGCCGACAACAACTTGACCACAGGAGCTATACCATGACCACATCAGACAACAACAGGGTTCTTCTCATCACCGGGGCTTCGACGGGTATCGGGCGGGCGACGGCGGTTCAGGCGGTCAGCGAGGGGTGGCGGGTCGTGCTGGCGGCGCGGTCGGCGGAGAAGCTCGCGGCGCTCGAAGCCGAGCTTGGCGCGGAGCGGGCGTTGGCCGTGCCGTGCGACGTGGCGGAGTGGGCGCAGCAGGAGGCGATGGTGCGCAGAACCATCGAGCGGTTCGGCAGGATCGACGCCGTGTTCGCCAATGCGGGATTTTCGAAAGGGTCGTCGTTCATCGATGGCGAGCACCAGCCCGAGGAGTGGCGCGACATGGTGCTGACCAACCTGTTCGGCGCGGCGGCCACAGCGAGGCTCACGCTGCCGGAGCTGGTCAAAACCAAAGGGCACTTCCTCGTCACCGGCTCGGTGCTGGGGCGCGTCACCTCCGTCCGCAACCTCTACGCCGCCACCAAATGGGGCGTCACCGGCATGGCGCAGGCGATCCGCAACGAAGTGGCAAGCATGGGAGTGCGGGTCACGCTGGTCGAGCCGGGCATCGTGGACACGCCGTTCTGGGAGGGATTGCAGAAACCGGCAGCTCCGGAGCTGCTTTCGGAGGACGTGGCTCGCGCCGTGATGTACGCCATCAACCAGCCGCCGCATGTGGATGTGAGCGAAATCATCATCCGCCCGACCGGACAGGCGCATTGAGCCAAAAGCTCTTTTCTCCGAAACGACAGGATCGATTCAAGTATGACCAAAACCTTGTGCAGTTCGTGCGGTTTATGCTCGAACCGTGAGTGGCCCGTCGATGAAAGCGTGCAAAGCTGCGTCTTCAGCAATGGTTGGCTCGGCGAGAGAGAGCGGAAGCTTTTCGGCAGGGAGCGTTCGCTTGACGACCCGGTCGAGATGCGCTTTGGCATCACCCGAGAGCGGTTCACGGCGCAGTTGAAAAGGCCGGTCGAGGGTGCGCAGTGGAGCGGCATCATCACGAGAATCGCGGCGAGAGCGTTCGAGGAGAAGCTGATCGACGGGGTCGTCACTCTGCGGCGCTCGCCCGATAACCACTTCTTTTCCCAGCCGTTGCTCGCCGAAACGCTGGAACAGATCGATGCGTCGAAGGGCAACAAACCGGTGCTCTCGCCCGTGCTCGCCTCGCTCGGTGAAGCCCGGCGAAAAGGCCTGAGGCGCGTTCTCGTCATCGGCGCGGCCTGTCATCTGCATGTGATGCGCGACTTTATGGAGCGCTACGAGTACCTGAAGGAGATGGAGATCATGACCGTCGGCATCCCCTGCGTCGATAACCTTGAGAGATCGCAGTTCAACCGGGTGCTGGAGAGGATTTCCGACTCGCCCGCGACGGCTGAGCATATGGAGTTCATGCAGGATTTCAGGATTCATATCCGCCATCGCGACAGTCGAATCGAAAAAGTGCCATTCTTCAGCCTTCCCGACGAACTCGCCGATCCCGGCATTTTCCCGCCTGCCTGCATGGCCTGTTTCGACTATCTCAACAGCCTTGCCGACATCACCGTCGGCTATCTCGCCGGAAAGCTCTTGCCAGATCAGAAGCGCCAGTGGGTGCTGGTGCGGACGGAAACCGGCGCAAAGCTGCTCTCCCTCATCGAGCGCGAGCTTGACCGCTACCCGGAATTCGGCAAATGGGAGTGCGCAAAACAGATCAGATCGACGGCGGGACAGGTGATAGAAACGATGAAAGGAAGGCAGAAGCCCTATCGCCCGGAGCGAAACATTCCGCTCTGGCTCGGCCATGCGCTGGCGGGAGTGCTGTCAGTCGTCGGGCCGAAGGGGATTGGATTCGCCCATTACTCGACCGATTACCACCTCATTCGGCACTACTACTACGTCAAATACCGCCGCCCGGAGCTGCTCGAAACCCTCGTGCCTCGCCATGGGCCCTTGATTCTTGAGGAGTACGGGCTTCCGCTGTAACGGCGAATTATTACTCCGGCGATAATAATACGTAAAAAAACCCCCAGCAAGAGATTGGGCTAAAGCCCTGAATTATTGCTCCGGCAACAATAATTCGCAAAAGACATCGCAATAAGAAATTGGGCTAAAGCCCTTATTTATTTTACTTTATCCGCATACCCCGGACTAAAGTCCGGGGCAATTGTTTAAGAGTTTTAATGGCCGGAGTAATAATTTGCTTTATCAGCATTCCTCGTCCCGAATGCTTTCGGGACGGGGCAACTGTCACGAGTTTTAATCGCTGGAACCGTAATCAACCGTTCAGGCGAAAAAGTCCCGGCGACGGAACGGTGCGGTGATGATTTTGAAGATGAAGCGTGGCCTGGTCAACCACGCGATTCGGGGCGAAGCCGCCGTGGAGGCGAGAATCTTTTTGCACAGAAACGCGCTGACGGTCTCGACATCGTCGGCCATGATGTTGAAAAATCGCCGCCGCTTCGCGGCTTCGTCGTCACTGCCCGTGACGGTCGCCCGCAGCATCTCCGTCACGACCATGCCGGGGCTGATGGTGCCGACCCTGACCTTCGCCTGACTCGCCTCTTTAGCCAGTGAGCGGGTGAAATAGGTCACGGCGCTTTTCGTCGTGCCGTAGATCGTCATGCCCGCCAGCATGAAGCCGTCGCTGCCAAGCCCCTCCATGTTCAGGACGAGCCCGCCTCCCCCGCTCTGCATTCGCCTGAAGGGAATGAGCGTGCCGTTGATGACGCCATCGATGTTGGTTGACAGCACGCGCCGGATTTCATCGGCTTCGAGTTGCCATGCTGGAAGCTGGCGATGGGCGATACCCGCATTGTTGATCCAAATATCGACGCGCCCGAACGTGCGCTCGGCGAAGCTGAACAGCGCCTCAATCCCGTCGATGGACGAGACATCGGCGGCGCATCCCGCCACCGCTTCGCCGAAGCGCTTCAGACTATCCGTCGCTCGCCCGGTCGATTCGGTGCTGCTGCCGCTGACCACCACGCGACACCCTGCTTCGAGAAAGCGCGTAGCCAGACCGAGGCCGATCCCCCGGCTGCTGCCCGTGATGACGATCACCCTGCTCATGGGGTTACTACGGACAAGTCATGGCTCAGACAAGCACGATAGGCCCGGCAAAGGAGTAGCCGACGCCGTGC
>JAAXWU010000031.1 GCA_013334855.1 Chlorobaculum sp.
CTTGCTGGACAACAAACGATGACATGTGATACGGGATAAATGATACGTCGGCGCTCTTAACTGTAGGCTTGAATTCAAACAGATTGTCATTTCGTTTAAAGGTTTCTGTCTTTTTGTGAACAAATTACATCGGAGGCGGAAAAATGAAACATAATACACATATCTATCTGGCTGCAAAAGGTATAGAGTTCCTATACGAGGGGCTTCAGAATTTACATTATGTTACGACGCATAAATCTGCTGAGCCAGCAACGATTTCAAAAACGCGCCTTAAGGGCAAAGTCCTTCAGCAATTACTTATGCATTATGAGGATATGATTACCGAGGCTTCCTGGGCGCCTGACGATATACTCAATGACAAGAGTCAGTACCATACGTTCAAATTGTTCACAGAGGCGGAGTTTCCCGGTGGTGCTTCGCTGGCGAAAGAAACCTACAGGGATAAATATTACCGTGTTTCCGGAGGCGGAGGCTTGCCGTACAAGGTCGATCATCTGGCAAGAGTGATCTCGGACATGAACAAGCTGAGAACATATAATGACAGATGTTCCATGAATCAGATTATGTACCAATTTCTGATGATATCGCATTATGTTGTCGATGCGCATGTACCGATGCATTGTGATATACGAGATGATCCTCCGTCGGACACAGATAAGGTGAAGCCACGGAATGGAAAATATTATTCAGAAGGGTTGCATGGCACGATCGAACAGTTATGGGAAGATGCTGTGACCCCTGTTGCGGTAGAAGAGGAGATAATAAAGGTCTGTCGTTTGCATGATGCTGCGCCAATGCAGGAGCTGTCGCAAAAGATTCGATTTGATGTAACCAATAAACAACATTGTAATGAGATCATACCCAATATCATACCTGATGATGATTTGATGGGATATATGATAGATTTATGTATTCAGACAAAGGAAAGGTCTCTTCAGTTGTTCCCTGTCGATAACCCTGCTGAGTGGAATAAGGAAATCTTTCCGAAAATGACAAGAGATATATTCGCCCAGGCGATCAGCAATCTGATATCGATCTGGATCTGGATATGGTGTCAAAACAAAGAATGATGGCTTCGACCCAATCATCGTCGGGGTAGATGACGCTGGCGGGTACCCGTCAGGATATTCCCTCTGAAACGGGTTACAGTCATGTCAAGCCTACTGTCATGTCAATACCAAACAGTCTTGTACATTCCCCGTCATTGCGAGTCACCCGTATCCGGTACTCTACCGCACACGAACCTTGAACATGGTTTATCCTGTGAAAAATCTGTCCTTCTCAACTGTAGGGACTGACCTCTTGCGTAAAAGCGACGATGATTATTCAATAGCAATTGCAAAAAGAAGTAAAATGGCGATAAGCTGACAAATGTTCATGGAAAGGAGCACAGCGAAGTGGCAATCCATACGGATTCAGCGCGATAGCGGAAAGGGATGGATCGCCACATCCCGACAGGTCGGAACTCGCGATGACGAATTTTCGTCATTTTTCTTTTGACACACCACTTAACCGAGGCATAATATCTCCATATCCAAATCGAACTCGGGTTCGATATCGAGATCGATTTTACTGATCGACGTTCTTGCCAGGTTCGGTAACACCCGAAGAGGCTGGTACTGATTTCGAGAGTGATGGCGGGAATGACCTCTCATCCGTTTCTTCGTTGATCGCTGTTTGTTCAGCGCGTTTTGCAAAACATGCGGTACATTGAGGAGGTATCCTTTTCGTGAATCCAAACCTCCGTTTTTCATGCCATTCCGGGAAGTTCTGAGCCGATTTCGTGCAACCGCTTTTTCCGAACGCGACAAGGGCGACCGTTTCGAGCGCCTGATGCAGGCGTGGCTCGCGACCGATCCGCAGTACGCTTTCCGCTTCAGCAACATCTGGCTCTGGAATGAATTCCCCGCCCGCAGCGACTTCGGCGGCAAGGATACCGGCATCGATCTTGTGGCGCTCACCCACGATGGAGATTACTGGGCGATTCAGTGCAAGTGCTGGCAGCAGGATGCGGTGATCGACAAGCAGGAGGTCGATTCGTTTCTCTCCACATCGAGCCGCGAGTTCAGGAACGACCAGTTCCAGACCGTCTCCTTTGCCCAGCGGCTCTGGATTGCAACCTCCAACCGGTGGGGCGCGAATGCCGGGGAGACGATCAAAAACCAGAATCCGCCGGTCAGCCGGGTCACGCTTCATGCTCTCGAAGAGTCGCCGGTTGACTGGGAGCGGCTCGAACAGGGGATCACCGGCGAGGCCGCCCGCATTGCCGGGCGCGAGATCAGGCCGCACCAGCAGACCGCGCTCGAAAAAGCCCATGCCCACTTTGCCACCTCCGAGCGGGGCAAGCTCATCATGGCCTGCGGCACTGGCAAGACCTTCACCTCCCTCAGGATCGCCGAGCATGAAACTGGCGGCAAAGGGCTGATTCTCTTTCTCGTGCCCTCCATCGCGCTACTCTCCCAGACGCTCCGTGAATGGACTGCCTGGGCGAAAGAGCCGATCAACGCCATCTGCATCTGCTCCGATCCCAAGGTTTCCCGAAAGCATACGAAGAACGAGGACAGCGACAGCACCAGCGTGCTCGATCTCGCTCTGCCCGCATCCACCGATGTGGCCGCCATCGTTCGCCAGCTCGACCGGCGCGATGCCTCCGCATCTTCGGGCATGACGGTCGTCTTCTGCACCTATCAGTCCATCGATGCGATTGCGCAGGCGCAAAAGGAGCTGATCGGGGCGAAGGGTTCCGGCATCTTCGATCTCGTGATCTGTGACGAAGCGCACCGCACAACCGGCTACTCCATGCCGGGCGAGGATGCTTCGGCCTTCACGAAGGTGCATGACGCCACCTTCATCCGCGCCGCGAGACGCCTCTACATGACCGCCACGCCACGACTCTTCAGCGACGATGCCAAAGCGAGGGCAGCGCAGTCCGACATCGAACTCTGCTCGATGGATGATGCGAGCAAGTTCGGCGAGGAGTTCTACCGGATCGGATTCGGCGAAGCGGTCGAGCGCGACCTGCTTTCGGACTACAAGGTGCTGATTCTCACCCTCAGCGATCAGGACATTCCGCCTGCCCTCCAGCAGGCCATCGCCAACCCTGAGCACGAGATCAGCACCGACGACGTTTCGCGTCTCATCGGTTGCATCAACGCCCTCTCCAAGCAGGTGCTCGGCGACGCGGGCGTGCTTCGCGGCGCCGATCCCGAGCCGATGCGCCGCGCCGTGGCTTTCTGCCAGACCATCGAGGTCTCCAAAAAGATCACTGGTATTTTCAACTCCACCTCCGGGGAGTACGTGCAGGCGCTCTCCGAGGAGAAGCGCTTGCAGATGGTCTCGGCATCGGCCCGCCACATCGACGGCACTATGTCCGCGCCGTTGCGCGACGAGTTGCTCGGCTGGCTCAAGTCCGACGCGGCGGAACCGGGCGAGTGCCGTGTGCTCACCAACGTCCGCTGCCTCAGCGAAGGGGTGGACGTGCCCGCGCTCGACGCGGTGCTTTTCCTTGCCGCCCGCAACTCGCCGGTCGATGTTGTCCAGTCGGTGGGGCGCGTCATGCGCACCTCGCCCGGCAAGAAGTACGGCTACATCATCATTCCGGTGGTGGTGCCCGCCGACATGGATCCCGCCGCCGCGCTTGCCGACAACGAACGCTACCGGGTGGTCTGGACGGTGCTTAACGCTCTTCGCGCCCACGACGACCGCTTCAACGCCACGATCAACCGGATCGAGCTGAACCGCAAGCGCCCCGACCAGATTCTCGTCGGGCGGCCCGATGCCGGGCATTACGGCGATGGCGGCGAAGTCACGATTCAGGAAGAGGGCAACGGGACGATGCAGGCAGGATCGGACATGGTGAGCGAGCAGCTCATGCTCCGGTTCCAGCAGCTCCAGAATGTCTTCTTCGCCCGCATGGTCGAGCGGGTGGGAGACCGGCGCTACTGGGAGCAGTGGGCCACGAGCGTCGCCCGGATCGCCCAGCGGCAGATCGAGCGCATCGAGAGCCTCATCAGGCGCGACGGCCAGCACCAGGCGGCCTTCGACGAGTTTCTCGCCGGATTGCGCAAGAACATCAATCCGGCCATCACCACGGATGAAGCCGTCGAGATGCTCTCCCAGCACATCATCACCAAGCCGGTCTTCGACGCCCTCTTCGAGGGTTACTCCTTCGTGCGACACAACCCCGTCTCGGTCTCGATGCAGCGAATGCTCGACCTGCTCGAAGCGCAAAGCGCCGAGGAGGATATCGCCACCCTCCAGAAGTTCTACGACTCGGTGAGGAAACGCGCCGCCGGAATCGACAACGCCGAAGGCAAGCAGCGCATCATTCTCGAACTGTACGACAAGTTCTTCAAGACCGGCTTCCCGAAGATGGTCGAAAAGCTTGGCATCGTCTACACGCCGGTCGAGGTGGTCGATTTCATCATCCACTCGGTCGGCGACCTCTTGAGGCAGGAGTTCGGGCGCTCGCTCTCGGACGAGAACGTGCACATCCTCGACCCCTTTACCGGCACAGGCACCTTCGTCACGCGGCTGTTGCAGAGCGGCCTCATCGACTCCGGCGACCTGGAGCGCAAATACGCCTCCGAGATTCACGCCAACGAAATCGTGCTGCTCGCTTACTACATCGCCGCGGTGAACATCGAGAACGCCTTTCACGACGCTTTCGGCGAGGCTGCGGAGTATCGCCCCTTCGACGGCATCTGCCTCACCGACACCTTCCAGCTCGGCGAGACGGACGAGCTTTTCTCGGAGGTGTTCGCCAGCAACTCCGAGCGGGTGCTTCGTCAGAAGAACACCCCGCTCATGGTCATCATGGGCAACCCGCCCTACTCGGTCGGCCAGAAATCGGCCAACGACAATGCGCAGAACCAGGAGTACCGGCGGCTCGACCGGCGCATCGCCGAAACCTACGCCGCCGCCACGAAGGCCACCAACAAGAACTCGCTCTACGACTCCTACATCCGCGCCTTCCGGTGGGCCACCGACCGCCTTGTCAGCCCCGGCACGGGCGGCATCGTGGCCTTCGTCACCAACGGCGCATGGCTCGACGGCAACAGCAACGACGGCTTCCGCAAGCACCTCGAAAAGGAGTATTCGAGCATCTGGGTCTTCAACCTCAGGGGCAACCAGCGCACAAGTGGCGAACTCTCCCGGCGCGAGGGCGGCAAGATTTTCGGCTCCGGTTCCCGGACTCCCATCGCCATCACCCTGCTCGTCAGGAAAGCCGAAAAGCCCGAAGGCAAGGCCACCATCCACTACCGTGACATCGGCGACTATCTGAGCCGCGATGAGAAGCTCGCCACCATCAGAAAATTCGGCACCGTCGGCAACCCCGCAATGGAGTGGCGCACGCTCCAGACAAATGCCCACGGCGACTGGATCACCACTCGAAACGATCTCTTCGAGACTTTCATTCCGATTGGCGACAAGGCGGATAAGAAGTCGAAATCCTTCTTTGTTCCCTTCTACTCGAACGGAGTGAAGACCCAGCGCGACGCATGGTGCTACAATTCATCGAAAAGTGAGCTGGAGCGCAACATCCGCTCGACTCTCGATTTCTACAACGAACAGACGGAGCGAGTCAGGCAGAAAAAGCTCTCGAATCAGAATCTGGACGTTAAGCGAGAACTTGATTATGATGCCGGAAAGATAAGCTGGACATATAGTTTAGAGTGTGATGCCGACAAAGGCGAGAAGCATGATTACAATGAAGGTAAGATCGTCATTGCTCAGTATCGACCATTTTTCAAACAGCATCTTTACTATTCACGCGTCCTGAATGAAAGGGTTTATCAGATACCAAGAATTTTTACTGAATCTGACAATGTAAACCGGGTGATATGCGTATCAGCTACGGCAAAAGAGTTTTCCGTACTGATAACCGATGTTATCCCGGATTTGCATTTTAACGGTGACACTCAGTGTTTTCCTCTCTACTACTACGAAAAGCGGGAAAAGCAGAACCTGAGTTTATTTGATGCTGTTTCAGAACAGGAGTACATCCGGCGTGACGGTGTTACAGATTTCGTGTTGCGCCGCGCCCAAACCATGTACGGCAAACGGGTCACGAAAGAGGATATTTTCTACTACGTCTACGGCATCCTGCACAGCCCCGTATACCGGACGATGTTCGCCGACGACCTCAAGAAAATGCTGCCCCGCATCCCCCTCGTCGAAGAGCCACGCGACTTCTGGAGCTTCAGCAAAGCCGGACGACAGCTCGCCGACCTGCACATCGGTTACGAATCCGCCCCGCCCTGCGGCGACGTCATCGTCACCGGAAGCGACAACGCCTTCTACGGCGTCGAAAAGATGCGCTTTCCCAAAAAAGGGCAAAAGGACACCATCATCTTCAACAGCCTCATCACCATCTCCAAAATCCCCGAAAAAGCCTACGACTACATCGTCAACGGCAAAAGCGCCATCGAGTGGATCATGGAGCGCTACCAGCTCACCACCCACAAAGAGAGCGGCATCCAGAACGATCCCAACCACTGGAGCCGCCAAACCGGCAACCCGAGATACATCCTCGACCTCCTCCTCAGCATCATCACCGTCAGCCTCCGAACCGTCGAAATCGTCGAGAACCTGCCGGAGTTGAAGGTCGAGTGAAGCGTTGGAGCTGTGCCCAGAGAACCTCTTGCGTTTAACCGGCGTTTAATGAGCGTTACATGGTCTTTAAATATCCGATGTGTTTTCATTACATTGACTCATACTCATTTCTTGCCGAAATTTCAAGTTTCATCCCTGTCATGTACTCCTTAGCTGAAAAGCGCGAAATCATCATCAACGCCCTGCTGTACATTTTACAGCGCATGGGCGGCGTTGGCGATTTTCATAAGGTGTTCAAAATCTTGTACTTCGCGGATGAAAAGCATCTTGCGAGGTACGGCGCGGCCATCAATCCCGACACTTACACCGCCATGGCTTACGGCCCTGTTCCGTCAATGGCTTACGACATACTCAAAGCGCTGCGACACGAAGGATTCATGGCGGAGTTATGCGATGAATTCACCCCGTATTTCGAACTCATCGGCAAATATACCGTTCGAGCCAAACAGCTTCCCGATTCCGATTACCTGTCCGAGAGCGAAAGAGCCTGTCTTGACGAGTCAATACAGGAGAATGAATGCCTGCCTTTTTCCGGCAGAACGGAAAAATCTCACGATATGGCTTACGAGAACGCCGATGAAGAGGGAGCCATCAGTTTTATCGACATGGCCAAAGTCGGCGGCGCTAACGAAGCTATGCTCAAGTACATTTCGTCGAACATAGAAAATCAGACCGCCGATATTTCATGAGTTTGGGGGATTCCTTTCCCGAGAGCATCAAACGCGAACATGCAAACCGGAGTATGCAAACCGGTTCCGTCCTGAAGCTCTTTGTTGACGATACCAGACCTCAAAAAGAAAAATTTTTTATCGTTATCGGTTTGTCACAAGATGGGATCAGCCTGGCGAGCGTGTATATCAACTCAGAGGTAAATTTGGTCGTCAATTATTCTCCTGAATTGAGAGCGTTTCACCTGCCGATTTCTTCCGATACCTGTGATTTTCTTGACTATGATTCATATGTTGATTGCTCTCAGCTTGTTATACGAGACCGGGAAATCATACTGAATGCACTGTTCTATCGTCCTGAAGCGTTTGTTGGAACAGTCAGCAATGATGATCTTGAGGCCATCAGAAAAACAATTATTGGCGCTCAAACCATCAAAGGAAAAATCAAGAAAAAGTTCGGCCTGTTTCAATGAGAGCGCTTTTCCCCCGGCATGTCGGGACAGAGAAAGCAGATGGAACAGCAGAAAAAACGACCTCTTCCATGCTTTTTAAGACAGCCTCTTCCGGCATGGCAGACAACAAATCTCAAGGCTTGTCAGCTCTTCCGATTATAAATGCCTATGTCTGAAAAAGGAAGTCAAGAGGTATCAAAAACAGTCCGAACGGATTATCTCGAATAGAAGGCGATCAATCCGAAAGAGAGAAAGAGAACGGTGGCAAGAACGATGGTCAGGTCACTGATCTTGCGCATGAATGGTTCCTTGTGCTCCTTGTAAAGACTGGCGATGACTATGACTGCAAGATTATTAAGCAAAAGAAAGTAGCTTGATGCCGGAAGGATTTTCGTGAAGGTGAAAAAAAAGAGAATCGTACCGGAGATCAGGCTTATCGTGATGAGCAGTCGTTTGGTTTGCGGAAAGGTCAAGGTGTTTCCGATCGTTTTGATTCCGCTCACGAGGTCTCCGTGGCTATCGCGCATATCCCACATCACTTCGATAAAAAATGCGCAGATAAAGACATAGCCCCAGCAGATCCAGGCTTTGAGCGATAGCGGACGTCCTTCGAAAAAGAGGGGAAGAAAGACAAGCGCGGTTGCCCAGTCGAGCGGAGGGGTGAGATTTTTTACGATGTAGATATCTTTCAGCCGTCGTGCGCCCTTCAGCCGTTTTGAGAGGAGGGGAGGGAAGCTCTTGTGATTGTAGAGATAACCGATGACGATGATGAACGTTGTGGCCAGAAAGGCTGATGTGCCGAAACGCGAGGCGATCACCAGAGAAAGGATGGAGATCAGGTAGAAAATCACATAGGTGATGAAGACCTCACTTTTTGTGGCGCGTTCAAGACTGTCGGGGTCGTTGACGGCATCTTCGATATCATCGGTAAGTCGGTTGTACTGGTAAATTGAAAATGTCAGCAGAAACACGGAGAGAATGGCCCAGCCATTGACCGGAATTTCGAAATAGACCGACCAGCTCGCGGCGGCAAGCGCTGAAAGCAGCGACAGGTGCAGTTTGTTTCTGAAAAAGTAGTGCAGCATGGAGTGTTTTCGGCTCAGGTTCAGCGGCGGTATTCATCGTTTGCACTTATGGAGATGGTCATTTTCTGCCGTCTTGCACTAACCACGAGCGTTGCGGTGAAAGTTTCTTTCCGTGGACTCAGGGGTGCACGCAACAGGAGCGACAATTGTTCGCTGACTATCATGGCTCTTGCTGGCTCAAGGCGATCCGTTTGACAATTCCAGAAGTGAAAGAGCGAAGCCCCGAATGGTAACAGGGCTTCGTGCGTCGAGTGTCTTATCCCTCCATGATGCGCTCATCCCGTCGTTCTCAATCCTCCCGAAATAGCATTCACCGTGAGCAGCAGCTCGGGGAGCAGGGCGTCGGATTGCTGCTCGTCGCCTGAGGCTTTGGCGGCTCGCCAGCTTTTGAGCAGGTCGATCTGCAGGCGGTGGAGCTTGCCGAGGCCCTCCTGGCGGGTTTCGATGAAGCGGGCGACGTTGAAGTGCTTCTCCCTCAGCGGGCCGCCGTAGAGCAGGTCGAGCAGGCGCATCGTCCTGAGATATTCTGCCTGGATCGTGCCGAGCAGGTTTTCGCGGATGACTCGATCCTCCACCAGCGCGGCGTATTGCTCCATGATCCACGGATCGACCGACAGGATGCTCGTGGCGATGTTGTTGATGATATAGTGGAATGGCGCCCAGGAGAAGTCGCTTTTGCGCATGACCTCGAAAGTCTCGGGATCGGTGGCGCGAAGCTCTTCGAGGGCCGTGCCCGCGCCGTACCATCCTGATATAGCGAACCGCGCCTGGTTCCAACTGAAGACCCACGGGATGGCGCGGAGGTCTTCGAGGCTTTGGCGTCCGGTGCGGCGCGACGGGCGCGAGCCGATGCGGCTCGATTCGATGATGTCGATTGGCGTGGCCTGGCGGAAGAAGTCGAGCAGGCCGTCGGTTTCGATGAGCTTCCGGTAGGCTTTGTTGCTGCTGCGGGCGAGCGTGTCCATCGCCTGTTCGAGCGGGTTGGGGCGGTAGCCCTCCTTGCGGTGGTCGAGGCGGGCTTCGGTGACTCCGGCCAGGAAGAGTTCGAGATTATACGCCGCGCTGATGCGGTTGGCGTATTTCTGGGCGATGGTCTCGCCCTGTTCGGTGACGCGGAGTCCGGCGTCGAGCGAGCCGTGCGGCTGCGCCCGGATGAAGCGGTGGGTCGGCCCCGCGCCGCGACTGATGCTGCCGCCGCGTCCGTGGAAAAAGAGAACATCGACGCCGTGCTTGCGTCCCGCCTCGATCAGCCGCTCCTCGGCGCGGTAGAGGCTCCAGAGGCTCGCGACGATGCCGCCATCCTTGTTGCTGTCGCTGTAGCCGACCATCACCTGCTGCACCGGTTTGCGTCTGCCGTGCAATTCCTGCTGCAACGCGATGCTGCGGCGCGTGACCGGATGGGCGAGAAAGCGGTCGAGAATCTCGTGGCTGCGTTCGAGGTCGTCGATGGTCTCGAAGAGCGGCACCACCGGAATCGGGCAGGCGTCGCCGTCGCCGTGCGGCACCATGAGGCCGACCTCGCGGGCGAAGAGGTAGATGACGAGCAGGTCTGACAGATTGCGCGTCATGCTGACGATCAGCGAGCCGATGCCGTCCGGGCCGAACTGCCGGTAGTGGTCGAAGAGCACGCGGTAGCAGGCGAGCACGGTTTCAGCCTCCGGCCCGGCGTGCATGTCGGGATGGGTGAAGGGTCGCGGTGAAAGCAGTTCGCGGTCGAGGAACGCGATCCGCGCCTCTTCGCTCCATTCAGGGAAGCCCTTGCCGTCGAGGCCCGCCGCCGTCATGAGCTGCGAAATGGCGAGGTCGTGAAAGCGGCTGTTCTGGCGGATGTCGAGCCGCCCGAGATGGAAGCCGAAGGTCTGGACGATGCGGTAGACCGGCGCGACGTCGCCGAGTGCGATGTTCCGTGCGTCGATGGCTGTGAGGGAGGTCATCATCAGCTCCAGGTCGGCGAGCAGCTCGGCGGGGCGGTGGTAGCAGTAGCGTTCATGTTCCGTCCTGCCGTCGAAACGGGTCGCCTCCTCATCGGGCAGCGCTTCGATCATGAGATTGACGAACTGCCGCCACGGCTCGTGCAGGTTCCGCTCGAATGCCACTGTCCCGTTGCCGCCGAGCTTGTGGCGAATCATCTCCATGCGCTCCTCCATCGCACCGGAGGGTGACTGGAAGCGGCCCGAGAGGCTGAGCCGCGAGGCGAGCCGTTCGAGCTTGCAGCGCACGAGCCGCAGCGCGTGGCCGCGCATCTCCCGGAGCGTCTGTTGCGTGGTTTCGGCGGTCACGAGCGGATGGCCGTCGCGGTCACCGCCGACCCAGCTTCCGAAGCTGAGGCGCGGCAGGTTGCGCGGTTCGGCGGTCGTGGCGGGATCGAATCCGGCCACGCTCCACGCCTTTTCGAGCCGGTTGTCGAGAATCGGCAACACGTCCGGGAAGATCGAGTGCAGATAGTGCAGCACATTCTGCCGTTCGGAGCTGACCTCCGGCTTTTCGAACAAAATTTCGCCGGTGCGCCAGAGCCGTTCGAGCACCAGCTTGATGTCCGTGCGGATTTTATCGCGCTCGGCAGGCGTCCACATGCGGTTCTCGCGCTTGACGAGCAGCAGGTAGAGTTCGCGATGCTGTTCGAGCACGGTGCGGCGCTTGGCCTCGGTAGGGTGCGCCGTCAGGGTCGGCTCCACCTCGATCTCGGGAAGCTCGGCAGCGATTTCGGCTTCGGTGACGCCGAGGCTTTTCAGATGGCGCAATGCCTCGCCCCAGAGGCCGCTGAGCGCTTCGACCCCCTCGTTCGATTCGAGACGGCGGCGGTACTGAGCGGCGGAGTTCTCCTCGGCCATATTCAGCAACTGGAAGACGATCGACCACGCCTGGATGGCGCGTTCGGCCCGGTCGAACCCGGCGATGGGCGTTTTGTTCTCGCCGCTGATGTGCCGGGCGAGCGTTTCCTGCCCGAGCGTTTCCAGCACCTCGACGAAGCAATCGAGCAGGTACTGAAAATCGAGCGAGGCTTTGTCGAAATCGACGACGCTGGAGGTGGAGGTAATCATACGCGCTTTAAGGAGAACTGGTTGGACAACGGATGCTACTCCCTGGAAACATACGCTCTGCGCGGCAGCAAGCAAAATGGCAAATCCCCGAACGGGATTATCGGTAATGTTTGACGCTTTTTAGGCTTAAATGTTTGCCCCCTTTGTCAATAATGTTTATCTTTCACAATAAATTCTTGCAAGCGGCTAACACCAAATCCATTACCTGTCATGGAAAAAAATTCTAACGGTAAGCTTATTGCGCTCGCGATAGGCGGGGCTGTCTTAATGGGAGCTTTGTTCTTCGGCGTATCGTTCCTGACTGGCTACGCTCCGGCGCCGAATGTTTCGACGGCCATCACTCCTCTGAGGTCGTTCATGGGATGGTTCCTGCTCATTTTCTGCGCATCTCTGATCATCATGGGACTCGGCAAGATGTCGGGCGCTATCAGCAACAAGTGGTTCCTGAGTTTCCCGTTGAGCATCTTCGTGATCGTCATGGTGATGTTCTTCAGTCTCAGGCTTTACTGGGAAAAAGGCCGCACCACCACGATGGACGGCAAGTCCATTCGTTCCGTCACCGAACTGAAAGAGTTCCTCAACAAGCCCGCAGCGACGAGCGATCTTCCCCCGGCCCCGGCAGGTTTCGATTTTGCCGCCGCCAAGACCCTGACCGATACCCGTTGCAACAAGTGCCACACGCTCGATTCCGTATCTGATCTTTTCCGCACCAAGTACAAAAAGACCGGCCAGGTCAACCTGATCGTCAAGCGTATGCAGGGCTTCCCCGGTGCAGGCATCAGCGACGACGAGGCACAGACCATCGGCATCTGGCTCTACGAGAAGTTCTGATTCCACTCGGAATTTACAACAGAGGTTTTATTTCAGAAGCGCCCCGGACATCCGGGGCGTTCTGCTTTGAGGGGAGGGCTACTGCTGGCTTTTGCTGTAGCTGACGGTGACAGTTTCGGTGATGCCGCCCCTGGCGTTCCACTCGGTTTTGACGGTCATCCTTCTCGGCTGGCAGGCTTCGACCAGATCGTCGAGAATCCTGTTGGTGATGTTTTCGTAGAAGATTCCGGCGTTGCGGAATTCAAGGAAGTAGTATTTGAGGGACTTTAGCTCGATGCAGCTTTTGTCGGGCACGTAGTTGATGGTGATCGTGCCGAAATCGGGCAGGCCGGTTTTGGGGCAGACCGAGGTGAATTCGGGGTTGACGATCTCGATGGTGTAGTCCCGGTCGGGAAAGGTGTTGTCGAAGACTTCGATGATCTCTTTGTTCATGGGGATTGCCGTGTGGGTTGAAGTGATGGTCATGAGCGCTGCAAAATAGAAAACAGATGCGATATTCATTAAATTCGTGACGAAGTTTTACCATCAGGAGTTTCATTCATGCCTTTTGAAAGATATACCGTGCCGGTGTCCGGGCGTTCGGACGCGGCCATTGACGACGAACTGATCAGTCTTCGCGAGGAGCTTGCCGCCGAGTACGATCTGCGGGAGGTGGCCCACCGCTTCGGGGAGAGCGATTTCACCTTTCTGAGCGTGCTCGACAGTTATGCGCTGCTCGACCGCATCTCGCCCGAGGAGTTTCTGAAGGACGAGCAGATGCCTTACTGGGCGGAGATATGGCCCGCCGCCGTAACGCTTTCGCGACAGATCATGGAGCGGGGCGAGCTTGCCGGTAAGTCGGTGCTCGAACTCGGGGCTGGCGTTGGCATGGCGAGCATCGCCGCCGCAAAGAGCGGCGCTCGCGTACTCTGCACCGATTACTCGACCGAAGCGCTGAGGTTCGTGGCCTGGAATGCCATGCGGAATCGCACGCCGCTCGATACCGCTCGCCTCGACTGGCGGCTGGTCAAGGGAAGCGAGAAGTTCGATGCCGTCATCGCCGCCGATGTGCTCTACGAGCGGGTCAACCTCTTGCCTATCGTGACGGCCATCGACGCGCTGCTCGTGCCCGGCGGGGCGGCCTGGATCGCCGATCCGCGGCGGCGGCTCGCCGAGCAGTTTCTCGAACTGGTGCACGAGAACGGATTCGAGATCGTCGAAACGCGCATGTTCGACGCCGAGGGCGACCAGACGGTGGCTGTGACGATTTACAAACTCCAACGGGTGACGGCATGAATACTGAAGCATCGGAGCAGCCTCCGATACAGACATCCGCCGGAGAGACGTGGACGTGGCATGGCGGCAAGGCTTCGCTCATCTGGCAACTGATGTTTGGCGGCGATACGGTGGTGGGCATCAAGCGCTACGCGCAGGAGCGCAAGGCGTCCTTCTTCTGCCTCGAAACCTCCACGGGTCGGGTGCTGTGCGATGATTTCTTGCTGACCGCCGGGGACGAAAACGAGACCCTTGTTGGCGATGGCTGGATGATCGGTCTTGAAACGGTTCACGGCGACCTGCTCTTCTGCCACGCCTTTCAGCCGGGCAGCCCGGAGCATCTGGGCATCTGGGCGGTCGATCTCGCGGCCAGCCGCGTCGCGTGGAGCCGTCCCGATCTGGCCTTCACGGCCAATCTCGGCGATGCGCTGCTTGCTTACCGCTCAATCGTCTTTGTCGGCTTTCCTGAGAGGGACTACTACCTGCTCGATCCCATGACCGGTCGCGAGATCGAGCATCTCGGCACAGATCACGAGCGATCCAACCAGCTCCGCGACGCGGCGAAGAGCGAAGAGGCGAGGCAGGGCATTCTGCTCCCGGATGCCGCATTCGATGAGTCCGGCCACGTTGAGCGCATCAATCTCGGCGCTTCGAGCGTCACGGTGCGTCACCGGCTGGAGATCGGCGCGGCGGGCGTTCCCGGCTGGGCGGCCACGCTCTGCGTTTCTGCGGGAGAACGTCTCGTCCACGAAGCGGAGATGGCTTCAGGGGAACCGATGCCGGTTTTCAACAGTTTTCTCATGAAGGAGCGACGGTTGTATTATATCAAGGAGAGAGAGTTCCTCGTCAGTCTTGCGGTCTCATGAAGAACACCCCTAACCGATTATCGAAAAAAGAGGTGGCCGAGTGCCGCTGGCTCCAGCCGTTTCTCGGGCATCTCGAATCGGCCCGGAACGTGTCACCTAAAACGGTGACCGCCTACAGTACCGATCTGATCCAGTTTTTTGAATTTCTGAAGGACGAGGCGAAACTCGACGCACTTGCAGCCGTCGATCCTGAGCTGGTCGAAGTTCCCGACGTGCGGCGATTCATGGGCCACCTCTTCGACAGCGGCGTCAAGCCCCGTTCGATTGCCCGCAAGCTCGCCTCGGTCAAAAGCTTCTATCGCTATCTGCTCGACACCGGAAAAATCGAGCGTTCGCCGCTTTCGCTGGTGCTGACCCCGAGGCTCGACCGTAAAATTCCCGATTTTCTGAGCGAGGATGAGGCTTCCCGCCTTTTCGATCAGTTCATGCCGCCGGATGCGAAAAGCGCTGGCCAGGAGGATCGGCAGAAAACTGAAGAGCTGGCGTTCGAGCTGGCCCGGGATCGTGCGGTGCTCGAAGTGCTTTACGGCTGCGGCCTTCGCCTGTCGGAGGTAACCTGCCTGGAAACCGCCGATGTCGATCTCGCGCACGGTTTTCTTAAAGTGACCGGAAAGGGGCGAAAACAGCGGATCGTGCCGCTTGGAGAGCTAGCCGCCGAGGCGCTCAGAAATTATTTTGAAGTAAAGCGAAACTTCTTTAGAATATCAGGAGAGGGTGTCTGTGAAACGTCGAAAGTGTTTCTTACAGCAAAAGGCAGACAGATTTATCCCATGCTCGTGCAGAGAATGACAAAGCGGTATCTCTCACCGGTTACCGAATCGGCAAGGAAAAACCCCCACATGCTCCGTCACACATTTGCAACGCACATGCTCAACGGCGGCGCGGACCTGAAAAGCGTCAGCGAGATGCTCGGCCACAGCAGTCTGTCGACAACGGAGCTGTACACCCACGTGACTTTCAACAGGCTGAAGGAGGCTTACGCCAAAGCCCATCCGAGAGCCTGATTGACTTCGATTGCCGGTTTGTGTCCAGCAGATTGGGCATGGCTGAAGCCGGTTTAGTTCTTTTACAGTATTTCAACTCTTTCAAGGAGGCAGGTATGACAAAAACAGTTACCAGTGATGCGGTTACCGTCAAGGTCACTCTTCGTCATTCCAACAATCACGGGAGTATAGAAGAATACGCACGTGACGCGGCAACTGCGCTTTCACGGTTTTATCCGGGAACACTCAGTTGTCATGTCATTCTCGATCACCAGAAAAACGACCACGAGCAGAACAAGATGGCCGAAATCACGGTTCATGTGCCTCAACACGATTTCGTATCGAGGGAGACGGCTCCGACCTATGAACAGGCGATCGACAACTGTGTCGAAGCTCTGGAGAAACAGCTCAAGAAACTGAAGGAAAAGCAAAAGAGTATCTGAAATATGTCATTGTAACAGGGTCAGCAAGCTGACCCTGTTACGGTATGGGACTTTCCGAAAACCATGATCCGTCGAGCATGAATTTTGATCAGAAGGGCCTGAGAAAGCGATCGATCACGGTCGCCTATTTTTTTGAAAAAATACAGCAGCTATTCGATATCAAGTTCCGGCGTCTCAACAGCGTCGATGAGCAGAAACGGCGTATTCACGAGCGCGATCTGCACCGTCCGGGTCTGGCCATAGCGGGCTTCACCAACCTGTTCACCTTCAAGCGGGTTCAGATCCTCGGCAATACCGAAACCCGTTACCTGAACCATCTATCCCTTGAAAAGCGTGACGAGGCGTTCGCCAATTTCGTCAAGTTCAAGATGCCGTGCATCATTCTGACGAGCAACAACAAGCTCGATCCGGAGTTGATCGAGATGGCGACCAGAGCGGGCATTGCCGTTTTCGTCACCCGTTGCTCCTCGACCAAGGCGATCTACCAGATCACCGATTTTCTCGATGCGGAGTTCTCGCTTTACCAGCAGTACCACGGCTCGATGGTCGATGTGTACGGCGTTGGCGTGCTTCTGACCGGCAAGAGCGGTCTGGGCAAGTCGGAGGTCGCGCTCGATCTGGTCGAGAGGGGGCACGGGCTGGTGGCTGACGATGTTGTAGTGGTCAAGCGCCGGGGAGAGACCAACGCACTGGTCGCGTCGCGTAACAATATCATCGACCACTTCATGGAGATTCGCGGCCTGGGCGTCGTCGATGTGCGGGCCAACTTCGGCATCCGGGCAATTCGCGACGCCAAGGAGGTGCAGGTGGTGGTCGAACTGCTTGAATGGAGCAAGGAGTCCGAATACGAACGGCTCGGGCTCGACCAGAAAATGGTGAAGCTGCTCGGCGTCGATCTGCCGCTGGTGCAGCTACCGATCTTCCCCGGCAAGAACATCACGGTCATCATCGAGGTGGTGGCCCTGAACTTCCTTCTGAAGCGCTATGCCGGGTATGTGCCCGCCGAGGCGCTGACCGAAAGAATCAAAAACGTTATCAACAGGGATCGATCCGAAGAGTCCGCTCCCTCAATCAGTTCCGAAGATCATGACGATGAAAACGAATAAGAGAGTCGCCCGCCTCCTGTCCATCTCGCTGCTCGCGGCGGCGACCCTGTTGAGCGCCTGCTCGAAGCATGGCGGCAAAGGCGGCTCGCTTTCGGGCGCGGCTCGCGACACGACGCTGGTGATCGGAATGCTCGGCGACGCCGATTACCTCAATCCGGTCATCGGAGCCTCGCTTACGTCGAGCGAGATCACCGGGCTGATCTATCCGGGACTGCTTCAGGGCGAGTTCGATACCAAGACCGGCCTGGTGAACTACCTCGCGCTCGAAAAGCGGCTGCGCCCCTCATCGGGCAATCCCGACGAGAGGTCGCCGAAGTCTGCGCTCGCCAAAACCTGGACGATGTCGCCCGACCATCGCTCGATCACCTATATCCTGCGGAGCGACGCCAGGTGGGCCGACGGCCAGCCGATCACCTCTCGTGACTTCAAGTTCGCCTACAGGCTTTACGGCAATCCGGTGATCGCCAGCCCGCGCCAGCAATCCCTCGCCGAACTTGTCGGGGCGGACAAAGGGCAGGTCGATTTCGACAAAGCTATCGAAACGCCCGACGACACCACGCTCATCTTCCACTTCTACAAGCCGGTGCCGGAGCATCTGGCGCTGGCCCATACCTCGCTGACGCCGCTGCCGGAGCATCTCTGGAAGAACGTCAAGCCTGCGGAGTTCCGTGAGTCGAAGCTCAACCAGCAGCCTGTTGGCGCGGGACCGTATCGCCTGGCGGAGTGGAACAAGCAGCAAACTTTGACGCTATCGTCAAGCGTTACCTGCAACCTGCCCAAGCCGGGCAACATCAAACGCATCATCTACCGCGTGATTCCCGACTACACCGTCAGGCTCGCGCAGCTCCAGACGGGTGACGTGGATGTGGTCGAGAATGTCAAGCCGGAGGATTTCCCCGCCGTGCAGAAAGCCAATCCGAATGTCGACCTCAAAACCATCGGCCTGCGGGTTTATGACTATGTGGGCTGGCAGAACATCGACGGTGATTATT
This sequence comes from Chlorobaculum sp., assembly GCA_013334855.1. GTDB lineage: Bacteria > Bacteroidota > Chlorobiia > Chlorobiales > Chlorobiaceae > Chlorobaculum. Next base: position 18,337 of record JAAXWU010000031.1, read on the forward strand.
ACAATCAGACCGGCAAGCTTCGTCCCCACCCGCTCTTCGGTGATGCTTCCGTGCGCCGGGCGCTGACCCTTGCCATCGACCGGCAGTCGATCATCGACGGCTATCTCGGCCAGTACGGCGTTCTGGCCAAAACCGATATTTCGCCCTCGCTGAAGTGGGCCTACGACGATTCGATCAAGCCCTACGGCTACGATCAGACGCAGGCGGTCAGGCTGCTCGAACAGGCGGGATGGCTGCCCGGCCCGGACGGCATCCGGCAGAAGAACGGCAAACGCTTCAGCTTCGTGCTCTGCACCAATGCCGGAAACGCCCGCCGGAACTACGCCTGCACGATTATCCAGCAGAATCTCCGCGAGATCGGCATCGAGTGCAAGATCGAACAGCAGGAGACCAACGTCTTTTTCCAGAATCTTCAGGAACGAAAACTCGGCGCGTGGATGGCCGGATGGGCTATCGGGCTTGAGATCGATCCGCTCGACGTCTGGGGTTCCGATCTGAAAAAGAGCCGCTTCAACTTCCCTGGCTTTATCAATCCGAGAATCGACCAGCTCTGCGAGCTTGCCAAGAGCAAAATGCGCACCGAAGATGCCCGCCCCTACTGGGTCGAGTACCAGAAGATTCTGCACGAAGAGCAGCCGATCACCTTCCTCTACTGGATCCGCGAAACGCAGGGATTCAGCAAGCGCATCCAGGGGGCGAAGCTCAATATTTCCGGAACCTACTACAACATCGACGACTGGACGCTGAAACCGTCCGTCGCGCCGTAACGACATGCTCAGGTATATTCTCAAACGGCTGCTGATCGCCGTGCCGCTGATTTTCGGGGTGCTGACCCTGACCTTTTTCATCATCCGGCTTGCGCCGGGCGATCCTGCGGCGTTCTTCATCCAGCCGGGCATCAGCCCCAACGTGGCCGAGCAGATTCGCCAGCAGTACGGGCTGAACGATCCGCTGCCGGTGCAGTATATCAAATGGCTCGGCAACGTGCTGCACGGCGACTTCGGGCGGAGCTTCAGCCGTGCGCAGCAGCCGGTGGTCGAGGTGATTGCCGAGGCGCTGCCGGTGACGATGACCATCGCCATCCTGACGCTGATCGCCAACTTCGTTTTCGGCATCATCATCGGCGTCATTTCGGCGGTGAGGCAGAACAGCTTCCTCGACCGCTTCCTGACGGTCACGGCGCTCTTCTTCTACTCCATGCCGGAGTTCTGGTTCGCGCTGATGATGATCATCCTTTTCGCCCTGAAGCTGCCGCTCTTTCCGGTCTCCGGCCTGAACGAAGTTGGCGCGGAGAGCTACGGAGCCTTCGGCTTCATCATGGATCGCATCTGGCATCTCGCCCTGCCGGTGACGGTACTCAGCATCAACGGCTCCGCCGGAATCGCCCGTTACGTGCGCGGAAGTATGCTTGAAGTGATCCGGCAGGATTACATCCGCACGGCGCGGGCCAAGGGTCTCAGCGAGCGGGTGGTGATCATGAAGCACGCCCTGCGCAATGCGCTTTTGCCGGTGGTGACGCTGATGGGCAGTTCGCTACCCTTCATCTTCAGCGGCGCGCTCTTCATCGAGGTGATCTTCGCGTTTCCCGGCATGGGGCGCGTGACCGTCGAGGCGATCTTCGCCCGCGACTATCCCTTGATCATCGCCGATACCTTCGTCTCCGGCATCATGATCGTCTTCGGCAACCTCTTGGCCGACGTGCTTTACGCCGTGGTCGATCCGAGGATCAAACTTTGAACGCAAAACAAGAGCCCGAGTGAGGATTGAAGCCCTGAATACCGCTCCCGACGCGACGGAAGTCCGCTTCGAGGAGCAGATACGGCCGCAGAGAATGGGTGATTTTGCCGGTCAGAAGAAGCTGACCGACAATTTGAAGGTGTTCATCACCGCTGCCCGCAAACGCGACGAGGCGCTCGACCACGTGCTGCTCTCCGGCCCTCCCGGCCTCGGCAAGACTACGCTCGCGCACATCATCGCCTCCGAGATGGGGGGCGGCATCAAGATCACCTCCGGGCCTCTGATCGATAAGGCGGGCAACCTGGCGGGGCTGCTCACCAGCATGAAAAAGGGGGATATTCTCTTTATCGATGAAATTCACCGGCTCGCGCCAGCCGTCGAGGAGTATCTCTACTCGGCGATGGAGGATTACCGCATCGACATCCTGCTCGACAGCGGCCCGGCCTCGCGGGCGGTTCAGCTCAAGCTCGAACCCTTCACGCTGGTTGGCGCGACCACGCGGGCGGGTCTGTTGACTTCGCCGCTCCGGGCGCGTTTCGGCATCAACAGCCGCCTCGACTACTACAGCCCCGAGATTCTCCAGGGCATCATCGTTCGGGCGGCGGGCATCCTGAACATCGGCGTCGATGATGAGGCCGCCACAGAGATCGCCCGCCGCTCGCGGGGTACGCCGCGCATCGCCAACCGCCTCTTGCGCCGCGCTCGCGACTTCGCGCAGGTGGCGGGCGACGCCTCGATCTCGCTCGCCGTCGCCCGGCGCACCCTCGAATCGCTCGAAATCGACGAGGGCGGCCTCGATGACATGGACAAGAAGATTCTCGAAGCGATTGTGCGCAAATTCAACGGCGGCCCGGTCGGCGTGGCATCGCTCGCCGTTTCGGTTGGCGAGGAGCAGGATACCATCGAGGAGGTGTACGAGCCCTACCTCATCCAGATGGGCTACCTCTCCAGAACGCCTCGCGGACGTGTCGCGACTCGCCTCGCCATGCAACGCTTTTCACATCCGGGCATCTCCGCCGAGGGGCCGCTGTTCGACGCCGCCGAAGCTCATGACGGATAAACCGGCTCGCATCGCCGCTTTCTGGCGGCTGATTCTCCTGCTTGCCCTCCTCTTCAGCGCCGGGCTGCGCGTCGCCACGGCAAAGGCGGCGGTCACTCAGGATGCTGCCACGACACCCGTCGCTGCCTCCGATTCCGCGCCGGACGCCAAATCCGAGTTCGCGCAGGGGCTGTTTCTCGACATGAAGGGCGATTACTGGGGAGCCATCGATAGCTTCAGAAAGGTCATGGCGCAACGTCCCGCCGAGGCCGCCGTAAAGTATTCGATCTCCAAATCATACTATCGCCTGGCCGTGCTCGATTCGGCTAGGGTGTACGGCGAAGCTGCCATCAAGCTCGATCCGTCGAACAAGCACTATCTCCGGTATCTGGCGGGCATCGCCCATGAAATGCGTGACTATAATCGGGCCGCCGAGCTGTTCGGTCAGGACTCGCTACTGGAGCCGGAGCGTTCGGAGATCATCTATCTGCAAGGCATTGAATTTCTTGCGGCAAACAGGCCGGAGCAGGCGCTCGAAGCGTTCCGGAAATCCGCGCAGGTCGATCCTTACAACGAAGCTGCGCTCTCCCAAAGACTGACGCTGGAAATAGCTCTCAAGCGTTATCCTGAGGCGATAGAGACGGTCAGACAGTTGCTCAAGCTGGGAGGTGACGTGCGGAAATTTGGCGTCACGCTTGCCGAGCTTTATACGAAAGCCGGTCAGGAGGAGCTGGCAATTCAGACGCTGAGGGAACTGGGGGAAAGTGATCGCGACAATATCGCCTACCGGATCGCGCTGTTCGACCACTACATCCGGGCCGGGCGCACCGACGATTTTCATCGTGAGCTTCTCGCCTTTCTCGACTCCGAGCCGCTACCGGAGCAGCTTCACGATTTCGCCAGGCTCTATATTTCACGTTCCGGCAAGGACTCCCTCTATGTTGGCCCGGCGCTTGCGCTGATCGACGAGCTTGTCGCGAAGAGGCCGCGTGACAGCCAGCTTTTCATGCTGAAAGGGATGTACAGCATGTTGCATGAGAGGCCGCAGGAGGGGATCGAACTCTTGAGCAAAGCCATTCAGCTCGATTCCGGTAATACGACCGCATGGGAGTACCTGATCACCGCCCGCTTCGAATCGGGTGAAAAGCGCAAAGCGTTCGAGCTTCTGGCGCAGGCCCGCCGAAAGCTTCCCGCTCAACGTTTGCGCTGGAGCGCTATCGAGGGCTACCTGCTGCTTCACTCCCATGCTCCAAAGCGGGCGGCAGCCGTGCTTGAAGCGGTTGTCAGGGCGAAAAAGCCGTTTCGCGACCAGACTCTTCTGATTCAGGCGAACACCAATCTGGCGATGGCGTATGATCTTATCGGCATGAAAAAGCGCAGTCGGCAGGTATATGAGCGGGTTGTAGAGCTCGATCCGCACAACACCCTCGCCATGAACAATCTCGCCTATTTGCTGGCCGAAGAGGGCATTCGGCTCCGGGAGGCGTTGCGCTTGGCCTCCAACGCCGTGATGCTCGAACCGGACAACGGCGTTTATCTCGATACCCTCGGCTGGGTGCATTACAAGCTTGGCAACTACGAACTTGCCCGGCAGCTCCTCGAAAAAGCGGTCGCCACCATTGGCATCGACGAGGCTGAAGTGTACCAGCACCTCGCCGAAGCGTACCGAAAACTCGGCTATGAAGCCAAGGCCAAGGAGATGCTGGAGAAGGCGAAAAGCGTAAATAAACACTGATAAGTGCTTAGCAAAAATAGCGTTCCGGCTATAGCCAAATATCAGTGCATGATTTTGTTTTCATATAAATCAGCAATCGGAAAGCAAAGATCATAATCATTCCACTCCAGATCACCCGCATCGAGAGAATATTTGCCAAACTCCTCAATATCGAGGTATTTCCTGATAAGAGGATTTCGAGACGATGAAAGAAACGGAAAAAAGTCAATCTGTTGACTGGTATTGTCATTAAAAAACAGGGCTCTTCGCAGAATTTAATGGGCGGGTAGCAAAAATGGTTAGCTTGGCGTAATTTTGATCATGAACGTCAAATGCTATCCAACACGAAATGCAAAGCCTCATTACCCACTACCAGCAGCTCTTGGT
>JAAXWU010000231.1 GCA_013334855.1 Chlorobaculum sp.
CCCTTCTCCTTCATCACCTCGGTCACGTTGGCCTCGCCGACTTTGGCGCTGAAGCACTCGACCTCGTGCCTGCGGGCGATGTCGCAGAGAGCGCGGCTGCTGGAGAGATTGTTGACCACCGGGCCCTTGTGGTGTTTCAGGTAGAAATCGGCGCATGCCACCAGCGTGTACTCCTCGCCGAAGAGCGTGCCATCCTCGCACACGAGCGCGAGGCGGTCGACGTCGGGATCGACGATGATGCCGAGGTCGCAGCTCTCGCGGGCAAGAATTTCCATCGTCTGGCGGAGATTCTGTTCGACCGGCTCCGGGTTGCGCGGAAAGATGCCCGTGCCTTCACAGGCGAGCGTTTTGATCTCCGTGATCCCAAGCTTGCGGCACAGTTCCGGCACGATGTAGGAGCCAGCCCCCTCGACGGCGTCGATCAGCACGCGGAAGTTCATGCTCGCGATCAGGTCGCGGTTGACGCACGAAAGCTTCAGGATGCGCTCGATATGCACGGCGTCCCACGCTCCTGTCGCCGTCATGGCACCGATGCCGTCCCAGCGGGCGGAGTCGAACGACCCTTTTTCGACGATGTCAAGCAGCTCCTCGACATCGGAGGCATTCATGAACTCCCCTTTCTCGTTGAGCATTTTCAGGGCGTTCCACTCGACGGGATTGTGCGAGGCAGTGACGATCAGCCCGCCGTCAGCCCCTTCACCGGCGGTGGCGATCTCGACGGTCGGCGTGGTGGTCATGCCGACATCGACCACATCGCAGCCACAGAGCGCGAGGGTGTTCGAGACAAGTCCGGTGATGACGCCGCCGGTCGGACGACTGTCCCTGCCGATGACGATTTTCGGTTTCGACTGCGAGCCGGGATTCAGCGCCTGTTTGCGCCGCCTGATCCAGGTGGCGAAGGCCATGGTGAATGCCGTAAGGTTTTCCGGGGTGAGGCTCAGGCCAACAACGCCACGGATGCCGGAGACGCTGATCATCAAGCTCATGAGGCAGAATCGTTTGAGATTTGACAGAGAGAGAGCGTTTTGCTGCGGGAATATACATAAATACCGCCGAAGCCAGATGAGCGGCGGGCGGGAATCTCTCAATATTTTGATTCGATGTTTTTAAAGTTCGCCTCGGGTTTGTATATTACATGCCTTTTGTTGCGGAAACCGCAGAAATAAACAGACTTCACAAGACACTAATAGCATCACAGGTTATGCCTCTACACAAATCAGCCGAAAAAAGACTCAGACAGGCAGCGCGCAGGAATGAAAGGAATCGTGCCCGTAAAAAAGAACTCAAGGGCGTTTTGAAAAACATGCAGAAGCTGATCGATGCCAATGCCGCGAAGAGTGAAGTCGAGGCAGCATACAAAGCTGCCGTGCAGAAGCTCGACAGACTTGGCGTGAAACGCTACATCCATGCCAACAAGGCTTCGCGCAAGAAAGCCCAGTTGACCAAGGCTCTCAACAGCTACACGCCGACTGCTGGCTGATCTTCAGGCTTCCGCAAGCGTACGGCAAGCGGGCAAAGCTTCATATTCAGATATACCCGGGCACGCATCCGGCGCTTTGAAGGCGCTACGGTTTCGTGCGCCGGGTATCATCCATCCCAAATGACATGTTCGCATTTTTAAGAGGTGAGCTG
>JAAXWU010000232.1 GCA_013334855.1 Chlorobaculum sp.
CGCAGGGTACTGCGATAGGTATGAAGTATATCGTGCGACATAAATCGGAAAACAGAGTGAAAAATCGCGTCAGCCGCCCGTAACGCTCATCGGCTTTTTGCAAAAGGGCTGACAGTTAGTATAATGTACAGTAATATTTTCTTCAGGGTGCCGTTAAAAAGCGTCATGAGCGGTTCGAGTGCAAGGCGGATGGAGCGCAGAAACCGGAGCGTACACTGAGTACGTGAGGATTTCGAGCACCACCCAACGCAGCAATCGAATCGCGTAATAGCTTTTTAAAGGCAACCTTCATCCCGACCCCTTTGCATCACACTATGCGTCAACAGGAGATTCTTCAGAAGCTGCTGGAGGGTAACGACCTTGCCCGGCAGGAGATGGAAACGTGCATGAATGCAATCATGGACAACCGCTTCACCGACGCGGGCACCGGCGCGATTCTGGCGCTATTGCAGAAGAAGGGGATCACCTCCGACGAGGTGACTGGCGCTTGCCAGAGCATCATCTCGCGAGCCACGCCGGTCAATCTCGACCCGCAGGCGGTCGATACCTGCGGCACGGGTGGCGACCACACGGGAACTTTCAACATCTCGACCGTCGCGGCCTTCATCGCCTCCGGCGCGGGCGTACCGATTGCCAAGCACGGCAACCGCTCGATCACCAGCAAGTGCGGCAGCGCCGATGTGCTCGAAGCGCTCGGCTACCATGTCGATCTTTCGCCAGCCCGCACCGAAGAGCTGTTCTGCGAGACCGGCTTCGCGTTCCTCTTCGCTCCACTCTATCATCCTTCGATGAAAGCCGTGGCGAGTATCCGCAAGGAGCTTGGCGTCCGGACGATCTTCAACATGCTCGGGCCGATCATCAATCCGGCCAAGGTGCGCCGCCAGCTCATCGGCGTGTTCGATCCCACGGTCATGGAGATTTACGCCGAGGTGCTCGCGCTCGCCGGGTGCGACCACGCCATCATCGTGCACGGCAAGACCGGCAGCGGCTGCGGACTCGACGAGCCGAGCGTCTGCGGAGCGAGCACCTTGATCGAGCTGCACAAAGGGCAGCTTATCCGCCACACCGTCGAGCCGGAGGAGTTCGGCCTCGGCAGATGGGACATCAGCGAACTGGCGGGCGGAGACAGCGAGGCCAATGCGCAGATCATCCGGGAGATTCTCGACGGCTCGGCCTCCCAGGCCAAAATCGACGCCGCGCTCTTCGCTTCGGCCATCACCTGCTACGTCTCGGGCATCGCCTCCTGCATCGACGAGGGGATGAGCATGTCCAAAGAGAGCCTCGAAACCTGCGAAGCGCTCGAAAAGATGAACCTGATCATCGAAACGAACCGGCGGCTCGCCATGAAGTGCGATTCAGCGACAAACTAAATGCTCTTACAATTTGACGGAAAACATGTATTTTACGTGCTCTCTGTTTCCCGCTGAAGCAAGAATCTGTAAATCATGAACGGAAGCGATACGCTCAACCCTGAACTGCACCTGAACCTCGACGAGAAACTGCACGAGTCGGGCATCAGCCAGTCCAGACAGAAAATCATCCAGGAGGCCCTCGAAAATGTGAACCGGCCCGGATTCCGTATCGAACCCTCCGCGATTCTTCCGCTCATGAAGCCGGTCACCTGGTTTCC
>JAAXWU010000032.1 GCA_013334855.1 Chlorobaculum sp.
GCCACTTCTACCGCTCCAAGCTGCTCGCCCTGCCCTGCGACGGCCTCTCCGGCATCGAGCTGATCGACAAGGTGGTCAACGTCGATCAGTCGCCCATCGGGCGTACGCCGCGCTCCAATCCGGCCACCTATACCGGCGCGTTCACCTTCGTGCGCGACTTTTTCACCCGCCTGCCCGAAGCGCAGATTCGCGGCTACAAGGCGGGGCGCTTCAGCTTCAACGTCAAGGGCGGACGCTGCGAGGTGTGCCAGGGAGCGGGCACGATGAAGATCGAGATGAACTTCCTGCCCGACGTCTATGTGCAGTGCGAGCACTGCAAAGGCGAGCGCTACAACCGCGAGACCTTGCAGGTGAAGTACAAGGGCAAATCGATTGCCGACGTGCTTGAAATGCCCATCGAAGAGGCCGCGGGATTCTTTGAGGATTTCCCGCGCATCCGCCGGATTCTCGACACGATGCAGAGCGTCGGACTCGGCTACCTCAAGCTCGGCCAGCCCTCTCCCCTGCTCTCCGGCGGCGAGGCGCAGCGCATCAAGCTCTCGGCGGAGCTGGCCAAAATCCAGACTGGCAAAACGCTTTACATCCTCGACGAGCCGACCACCGGCCTGCACTTTCAGGACATCCAGCACCTGCTCGAAGTGCTCCGCAAGCTCGTGGACAAGGGCAACACGGTGATCGTCATCGAGCACAACCTCGACATCGTGCGCAACAGCGACTGGGTCATCGACCTCGGCCCGGAGGGCGGCAACGGCGGCGGCATGATCGTGGCCGAGGGCACGCCGGAAGAGATTGCCCGCCGGGCCGACACGCACACGGGCCACTACCTCAAGCTCGACTCCGGCGATATTTTGACGGGAACCGCCTGAGCGCCGAAACCATCAAATCGCCTGAACCATGACGACCAACCCCGCCGAAGCCCCAGCCTGCCAGATTTGCGGAACGAAAAAGCGGGCCGAGCTGCGGCGGGCGATGATCGTGCGGCCCGCCGTCTCGAAGATCATCCAGAAGAAAACCGGAAGCTGGAACGAGGATGGCTGGATCTGCATGGACGACCTGCAACAGTACCAGCACCTCTACGTGCAGTCGCTGCTGGAGGAGGAGAAGGGCGAGCTGACCGAGCTGGACAAGGAGGTGATCGAGGGACTCCGCAAGCATGAAATCCTCGCGGCCAACCCGGAAGTCGATTTCGAAAGGAAGCTGACGCTCGGCCAACGCATGGCCGATATCATCGCCAGTTTCGGCGGAAGCTGGAAGTTCATCATCATCTTCGGCCTCTTCATCGCCATTTGGATCGGCGTGAACCTGCTGGCGCTCATTGCAAAGCCGTTCGATCCCTACCCGTTTATCCTGCTCAACCTCGTGCTCTCGACGCTCGCCGCCCTCCAGGCCCCGGTCATCATGATGAGCCAGAACCGCCAGGAAGAGCGCGACCGCCAGCGAGCCATCTACGATTACAAAGTCAACCTGAAGGCCGAACTCGAAATCCGCCAGCTCCACCAAAAAGTCGATCACCTGCTCTCAAAGCAATGGGAACGCCTGGTGGAGATTCAGGAGATTCAGATGGAGCTAATCAATGAATTGCGGGAGAAGAAGTAGGGGGGGAGGAGAGATTCATGCACGACAATGTCCCAGCATTTACACGATTTGAATACCGGGACAACTTTTTTATTCTCGACGACAACTTCAATGTAGCTTTAACTTATTACTCCGGCCATTAAAACTCTTAAACAATTACCCCGGACTTCAGTCTGAGGCATGCGGATAAAACAAAATAAATCAAGGCTTTATCCCAATTTCTTATGATTGCGGAGATTGCGATTTTTTGTTGCCGGAGCAATAATGATTTCATAAGCATCTCAAAAGTGAGGCCTATTGCTCTTCGGGATCTTCAATTTGTTCATTTGTCGTTTGTTGAGCTATACGTTTCCACGCATCAAGCAACCACGGAGGAAGTTGGTCATGACGATGAACGGCAACCCTCGCGTTTGCGTATGGCATGTCAGGGGAGAGTACCGTTCTGACCAGTAGACTATTTGGATTGATCTGTATAGGAGCAACGGCATCAGGTGCCAGTGCTATGTTTTCGCGATTTTCTAAGTATAACGGCACTAAATATTGCATTTTCCCATAATACCAGTAAGATAATTGGAGATTTCGATTCAATGACCATTGAATGGCACCTGACACTGCGCACATCTGAGCTACAAGAGGTGTATTTGATAAAAATGGTACTCTTTCGGCATTATCACCCAAAATATGATCATGCATCATGACTATCTCTTTTCCCATAGGTATAGTTGGTGGCTCCGGAATATCAGGAGACACTGGTAGTTCAGGAGCTTTTATATTTGACCCGGCTTTTATTAGTCGCCAAGGTGGCTCACCTTGATTGTTTTGGCCAAATACAAGATAAAGAGGTGTTCCATATCGGGTTTGCAAATGTCCTGCGGTTACATAAAACTGATTATAACTATTTGTGAATTTACCTTGTTCTATAGACCAAGGTATGTGAACAGCCAGATATTTTTCTAACGCATACTCGTTTATACCCCATTCTTCAGTTAATGCATCTTTCGCAAGTTGATGTACTATTCCAGTAGGCAAGTATGCAAAATTACGAAGGCGTTCGACAACCTTATTTGTATATCCATCGCCTAACTGCGCCAATAATTCTTCTTGTGCAAACATTGTTTAGCTCTTTCTTTTGTGTCAATATAAATCTTACATTACAATAAAAAGGATCAAGACTGCGGCGGTTTATTTCTGAAGGATGGTTCAATTTATTCTATTACCGGTATAAGATCAATATGAAATACCTTCAAAGCTTTGCCCTCCGGCTTATTGTTGCAAGAGTAACACATTGGCAAGATGAATTCCCTATTTCCTTCGCCTGCTTTGATGACGTGTCCGCCAAGATCTGCTGAACCTCCGCAGAAAAAGACTTTGCACTTGCTCGTGCGCTCCCCTTTCTTTTTTTCCCAGAAATCGAGCCAACTGTTATACCCTAAGGGCGGCTCTTTTTCGGCTGTACCTTTCTTATTTTTCACATCGATTATTGCCATTTGTTCCCCCTTCCTTCTGGTTGATAAAACATTGAATATATTTTTATCATATAAGAAAACAGACTCCCTATTACCACCTATACAAAATCTATATTTACATTTTATGCTTAGACGGTTTAAAAATAACGTACCAAAATCAAGAAATTTTCCCAACATTTTCAGTCCATAATTCCAGCAATCAACCGCCACCCTAATCTTCCATCGCGAATATCGCCCGCAAGCCCGCCATTACCGAGCCGCGTCATCTCCGGCGGCTTGTTCGAGGCGAATGTCGCCGGAGGCGTAACGATGGAGGAGGCTGGAAATGAAGGTCTGGTAAGGAATTCCGTAGCGGTTCGCCTTTCTCTTGAGAGAAACCAAATCCCTGCTCGATAGGCGTATGCTTACCTGACGGTCTTTTTGAAGAGTGTTTTTGGCAGCCTCCATCAAAGCTCTCTTCTCCTCTGGATCAGGTTCGTGCGCCTTGATCAATCCCTTCTCCTCCAGCTCCAGTAACTCTTTTTCGTAATCGTCTATGTTCATCTCTATTCTCCGAGTAATTCCCGAGTCGCTTCACCACCTCACGCCTCGCCCCGGCCATCCACGCCGAGGCGAAATCCTATCCGTTCTGGCTAGCCATGGTAAACGGTTCTGAAGCCTCCGTCATTGCGAGGAGCATAGCGACGTGGCAATCCATGTGAAATCAGTAAAGGTTTTAAAAGATGGATCGCCGCGTCCCGACAAGTCGGGACTCGCGATGACGAATCTCCATTATTCGAGGCGCAGAGCGACATGCTCAAATTAAAAAAAACACTGAACAGATAGAATCAACCATCAGTTATGCCTTGACACACCCCAATCCCCCCAACTCACAGAAACTCCTCGAAATAATCCAAGTCCTTGTGGAACGTCTCCTCCAGCGCGAAGAGCGAGGCGAAGGCCAGCACGATGCAGATTGCGCCGACGATGATTGCGCCGGTTTCGAGGCCGAACTTGCCTCTCGTGAACTGGAAGAGCATCGTGATCGGCACCACCATGCCGCGCACGAAGTTCGGTACGGTCGTGGCTACCGTGGCGCGGAGGTTGGTGCCGAACTGCTCGGCGGCGACGGTCACGAAAATCGCCCAGTAGCCGCCCGAAAAGCCGAGCGTGGCGCAGACGGCATAGAAAACCGCTGGCGTCGCTCGCCCTTGCAGGAAGAACACGGCCACCGATCCGATAATCAGCACGAGAAAGAGGAGCACAGCCTTTTTGCGGCTCTTCAGCACCTGGCTCAAGAGGCCGCTCGACAGATCGCCGAAAACCAGCCCGAGGTAGCAGAACATCACCGCGTTGCCCGCCGACACCGGCCCCGTCGTGCCGAGCGCCGTGGCGAATTCGGGCGAGAAGGTGATCAGTACGCCGACGACGAACCAGATCGGTACGCCGATGAGGATCGAGTTGAGGTAGCGGAAAAAGCGGTCGCGGCTGGTGAAGAGCGCCAGCAGATTGCCTTTGCTGACCGCCGCCTTACTTTCCATCGTCTGGAACATCCCCGACTCCGACACCTTGAACCGCGCCACCAGCAGCACCAGGCCGAGCGCGCCGCCGATGAAAAAGGCCGTGCGCCAGTCGTAGTGCGTGGCCACCGCGTTGGCCAGAATCGCGCCGGTGACGCCAATCGAGGCGACCAGCATCGTGCCGTAGCCGCGCACTTTGGTGTGCAGAATCTCGGAGACGAGCGTGATGCCCGCGCCAAGCTCTCCGGCCAGCCCGACGCCCGCGATGAATCGCAGCACGGCGTAGCCCTCCAGCGACGTCACCATTCCGTTGGCAAAGTTGGCCAGCGAGTAGATCAGAATCGAGCCAAACATGATCTTCAGCCGCCCCTTCACGTCGCCGAGCCATCCCCACAGGATGCCGCCCAAGAGCATCCCGATCATCTGCATATTGAGGAGAAAAACGCCGTAGTCGATCAGCGCCCGGCCTTCGAGTCCGAACGCCTTGAGGCTCGGCACGCGCACGATGCTGAAGAGCACCAGATCGTAAATATCGACAAAATAGCCAAGCGCGGCCACGATCACCGGCAGGCTGAAGACGTCACGGACGCTCGCGTGGGATTGCTCCTGCATAAGAGAAGAAAGGATAAAGGGTTGACGAATCAGAAAGGAAAATACGAGCTTTTCGGGGATATAACCTCAAGCCGGGAATTTTCGAAAATCGGGTGTGCACGATGGTCTCTCATGCCGGGCGAGGCTTGCGGTATCGCTCAACGAAAAAGAGCGATATTTTAGTTAACACTCTATACCAATTTTATAAAAAAATATATATTGAAGGCAAGATGTATGGTCAATGAGTTCTGTACCATCTCGGGAAACGATCACAAACACTGATCGCGGCTCGACAGTATCAGTACCTGGAGCTGCGGCGCTACTCAATATCAATGTCTGAACAGCCGCCCCCAACGACTCCGCCCCTCACCCTCGACAACCTCCTTTTGCCGGATGGATTGAACACCAGAGAATCCGGCAAAACTGTTTACAACACGATGGCTGAAGTCACCGAACTGTACGACGCCATCCCGGCTTCGGTCATCATCGTTAATGCGCGGATGCGCCTGATCGGCTGGAACCGCTTTTCGCGCGACACGATCAACGGCCTGTCCGACCGCGAAATGACCGGCATCAATCCGCTGAAGCGGGTGCATCCCGATGACTTCGACGAAATCAGCCGCAAGGTGCTCAGCATCATCCATGAGAATGCCGAAGAGAGCGCCGAGTTCAGAATGTACCACAAAAGCGGGCCGCCCTACAAGTGGGCGATGTTCCGGGGCAAGCGGGCCATCATCGGGGGCGAACCCTGCATGGTGGCGGTCGTGACCGAAATTACCGAACTCAAGCGAGCCGAAGAGCAGCGGAACAAGCTTCAGGAGCAACTGTCGCAGTACCAGAAAATGGAGATGGTCGGCCAGCTTGCCGGAGGCATCGCGCACGACTTCAACAACGCCCTGACGGCGATCATCGGCATTGCGGAGCTGGCTCGCAAGAGGCTCGATCCTGCCAGCCCCGCCGCCCGGAACATCGACGACATCCACCAGCTCGCGAGCCGTTCGGCGGAGATGACCCGAAAGCTGCTCGCCTTCGCCAGAAAGCAGGTTACGACGCCGAAGGTGTTCGAGCTGAACGGGGCGGTTTCGGAGTGCCTGCGCATGCACCGGAATCTCATCGGCGAGAGCATACGGATCGACTGGCATCCCTACGCCAGACCGCTTCAGGTGCAGTTCGATCCCGTGCAGCTCGACCAGATTCTCTCCAACCTGCTCGTCAACGCACGCGACGCCATCGACGGAAACGGCGAGATTCAGATCGAATGCGAGAGCGTCCGGCTCGAAATGGCCGATTGCGTCAACGGACGGTCGGGATTTTCGCCGGGAGAGTACGCGAAAATCTCGGTGAGCGACACCGGCGGAGGCATCGACGAAAAGATTCTGCCTCATATCTTCGAACCGTTTTTCACCACCAAGGAGATCGGCAAAGGCACCGGCCTCGGCCTCTCGACGGTCTACGGCATCGTGATGCAGAACAACGGCCACATCGAATGTCACACGGAGCCGGGAAAGGGCGCGACCTTCACGATCTATCTGCCTCTGCACCATGAGGATGGGGAAGCGAACGGCGAAATCATTCCGACGGAGAGTGTGCCGATAGCGACCGCTCCGCCGGAGAAAGAAACGATCATGGTGGTTGACGACGAGCCGTTTATCCTCAAGATGATCGAGGATATTCTCGAAAGCCGCGGCTTCACCGTGCTGACCGCCAGCGATGCCGGAGAGTGCCTGAAAATCACCGAATGTTGCGCCAAACCTGTCGATCTGGTGGTGGCCGACCTCTTGCTGCCGGACATGAACTGCATGGAGATGAGCCGTCGGCTCAGGCTGAGCAATCCATCGCTGAAGCTGCTTTTCATGTCGGCCCACTCGCCGGAAACGATCACCTCGTGCTGGACGGAGAAGGATAAAGGAAACTTCATCCAGAAGCCTTTCGGCGTCGATGATTTCATCGAAGCTGTCGAGCAGACGCTGAACATCGCCTGAAGGGTATCGGTGCTCCAGCAACAAGAACGTTCAAAAAGATGCCTGAAAAGCGCCTGTCATTCTGAATGAAGCAAAGCGTAAAGAAGAATCCATTTTATTATAAAACAAAGAGTTCTGGGTTCTTTTCCCCACAATTCGGACTCAGAATGACAAAAACTCAGCGATCAGTGGTTGAGAAGATGGATACTTTTTATCGCTGACGGTCATAAAGACGATTTCGATGATCAGGCTGCCTCGGCTATTACTTCAATTCTCGATGCGTTGAGCGCTGTCCGGCATTGACGTGCCTCAGCACGCCCGAGGCGTCCGCTTCGACCGCGAAGGCTCGCTCGAAGCGCTGCATCCGGGTCAGCGCGTTCGGCACGGCGATGCAGCGCAGCCCGGCGGCCACCGCCGAATCGAGACCGCGCCGCGAATCCTCGACGGCCAGGCACTGCTCCGGGCCGACGCCAAGTAATTCCATTGCTTTGAGATAGGGTTCGGGATGGGGTTTGGCGTTCGTGATTTCGTCATCGGTGACGATCACCTCGAAGTGGTCGAGCAGGCCGTGCGCCGAGTGCATCAGCATCACCTTGTCACGCGGGCTGCCGGTCACGATGGCGAGCCGTACCTGGCCGGAGAGCGCCTCGATGGTTTCGCGAACATTCGGCATGAGCGGCACCGACGCCCGCAGGCGCTCGACGAACGCCTCGTTGCGCCGGTCGAGCAGCGGGCCAATCAGCTCCGGCGCGAGGCCGAGCAGGCTGGCAATCTGGTAGCTGTGCCTGGCGTTGCCGAGGTACTCGACGCCCCAGAACTCCGCATCGAGCTGCAACCCCGCACCGGCGAAAAAAGTGCGCGTCAGCTCGAAAAACAGCGTCTCGCTATCGACCAGCACCCCATCGTTATCCCAGAGAATCGCCTCGATCATGAAAGTTGGTTATTGTCGTTGAATGTTATCGCCAGCCATCATCGAAATCTTGTTTTGTCATTCTGAACGCAGTGAAGAATCCAGTTTACAGATGTTCGCAATAAGCGGTTATTATTTAATGCTTTATAAGATTCTTCTGGATTCTTCGCCCGACTGCGTCGGACTCAGAATGACAAACAAAATCGGGAAAAAATATTGAACGCACACTTTTAAGACAGCTCCGGTTCGAAAAATAACGAAGTCAGTATTCGTCGGCCCTCCGCCCCCATTTCACCGGTAGCATCCGCGATACAAGCGCCAGAAGCGCAGCGCCAGCTTGCGGATGTCGCGGTCTCCGATGAGCGCGAGCATTTGGCGGGTGGTCTGGCGGGGGTTGTTGCGCATCAGTTCGTTGCGGTAGAGCAGCCGCATGAGCGCGTCCATCGTGAGCGTCCATGCCGCATCGACCACCTCGTCGAGGCGCACCACCGGAAACGCAGTTGGCTCGCTCGCCGGAACCTCGCGTAGCTTCAGCGCTCGCCGGTCGCCCGCCTGCTCGACGACGAAGTCGATCCGCTGCCCCGATGCCGTGTGCGCGAGGCAGACGCCCGTCGGCTCTTTGAGCGGCGGCGGTGGCGGCGTTTTGGCGTAGTCGAGCGTCGGCGAGGTGCCGAGCCACAGTTCGAACGCTTCGAAGAGAATACGGGCCGCCTCGTCGCGGTCGAGCGTCTTGTTGATCTTCAGCAGAAAGACGAGCTGGAACAGGTCTTTCAGGAACGCCAGCAGCACGCCGCGATTGTCGTTGCGCTTGAGCAGCGTGCGGTAGTCGCAGAAGGCCACGTTGCAGTAGACCATCATGCGCATGATGTCGCGGTTCTCCATGTGCGCCGTGCGGATCACCGGCACGAAGTTGGTATAGAGGTCCCAGTCGAACGAAGTAATGTTGTTGTCGCGGGCGTACTCGTCGAAAATCCGGGTGCCGGGATAGGGTGTCATCGCCATGAAGAGCGTCTGCCGCAACCCCAATGCGCGGGCGAACTTGGGGTAGGGCATCGTATCCTCGACGCTCTCCGAATGGTGGCCGATGATGAAGTACCCCTCCGAGCCGACGCCGAACTTATTGAGTAATTTGATCGCCGTCGTCACCTCGTCGAGCGAGTTCTGCTTGTTCATCAGTTCGAGCGTCTTCGGGTTGGGACTCTCGATGCCGAGGCCCACCTTGCTCAGGCCGATTTTGCGCAGCTTGGGCAGGATTCGCTCGGCGCGGATCACATCTTTTGCCCGCGTCTCGGTGACGATACGGAAGTTGGTCAGCCCGCGCTCGATCATGAGATCGCAAATCCTCTCGACGCGCTTGATGTTGGTCAGAAAGTTGGCATCCCAGATTTTGAGCAGCTTCTTCTTTTTGGGATCGTGCAGTTGGGCGATCTCCTCGACCACGTTCTCCGCGCTCCGCCCGCGCCAGTGCTTGTGCATCTTGTCGTTCGCACAAAACGAACAGACCCACGGGCAGCCACGTGACGTATAAATCGTATCGATGGTGTAGTCGCAACTCTTCTCGCCGAAGCGCTCGGGTCGGATCGAACGGAGCGGCAGGCGGATCGAATCGACATCCTGAATCAGCTCCCGCAGTCCGGTATGGACGTACTCGCCCTGCTCCTTCCAAACCAGCCCTTTGACCTCACGTGACGGCCCTTTTTCGACCAGCTCCCGGAAGGTCGCCTCCCCCTCGCCGACGACCACAAGATCGACGCACCCCAGATCGAGCACCTCCTCCGGTAGCGCGGTCGGATGGAAGCCGCCCATCACCACGGTAATGCCGTGTTTTTTGGCGATCCGCGCCAGCTTCTCGGCGTTGTTGAAGCCGCCGGTCATCGAGGAGATGGCCACGAGATCGAACGGGCGCGATTTCAGCAACCGCTCGAAGCTGTCGAAAATCCCGTCATTGTAGTAATTCTCCGGCATCGCCATGCTTTCGACTATATCCTCCACGGCGGCGGCCAGATAGCAGACGCCGATACAGTCGCTGATATACCGCGGAAACGGCGTAATAATCGCCTGCGGAGCCTCGACAAAGCAGATGTTCCTGTAATACGCCATAGAAGAATGAGATAGACCGAGGTTGGAATCAGCTCAGGAAAAGACAAGAAGCCGAAAAATCGAACAGCCCGCACGAAGAAGAATATACGTACAATGTATGAATTCAAAGCATCGCAAGGACAACAGGGACAGCAGGGACTTCAATGTGGGAAAAATCGCTCTACTTTCTTCGTCCCTGTTGTCCTTGAAGTCCCTGAAGTCCTTTTTTTCTCACTAGCAGCCTGTCGGACTTACAGAAAACAAACACCATATTCATCCGGAATACGCACTTATTCTTCGTCATTGCGAGTGAAGCGAAGCAATCCAAACGTGAATTCAGCAAGATGGATTGCCACGTCGCTTTGTTCCTCGCAATGACGTCAGAAAATATGACAAAGTCCGACAGACTGCTAGCAAATGCGCGGCAACTGCTCGCCCAGCGGCATTTCAACGATGCGGCGGCTGCCGAAGGGGGTGCGCATCACCACCATGCCGGGGTGCTCTTCGGTGACGTTGCCGATAATCGCGGCCTCGCGTCCGTGCTCGTGGGAGCGCATGGCGGCGAGCGCCGCGTCGGCTTCGGCGGCGGGGACGATGATCAGCACTTTGCCTTCGTTGGCCACCGTCAGGGGATCGATGCCGAGGAGTTCGGCGGCTCCGCGCACCTCTTCGCGCACCGGAATCGCGGTTTCGTCGAGTTCGATGCCGACCGACGATGACGACGCCAGCTCGTTGAGCGTGGCCGCGACGCCGCCTCGCGTGGGGTCGCGCATGGCGTGGAGGTTCGGCGCGGCGGCGATGACTTCGGCGATCATGCCGTTCAGCGCGGCGGAGTCGCTCGCGATGGTGCTCTGGAAGGAGAGCCCTTCGCGGGTGGTGAGGATCGCCATGCCGTGGTCGCCGATGGTGCCGGAGAGGATCACCGCGTCGCCGGGCCGGAGGTTGCGGCACGACACGTCGCGCCCCGGCGGGATGAAGCCGACGCCGGAGGTGTTGATGAAAATCCGGTCGCACTGCCCTTTCTGCACCACCTTGGTGTCGCCGCAAACGATCATCACCCCCGCCTTCCGCGCCGATTCGGCCATGCTCGCGACGATCCGTTCGAGGTCGGCCAGCGGCAATCCCTCTTCGAGCACGAACCCGGCGCTCAGGTAGCGCGGCACAGCGCCGCCGACGGCGAGGTCGTTCACCGTGCCGTTGACCGCCAGTTCGCCGATGTTCCCGCCGGGAAAAAAGATCGGCGAGACGACGTAGGTGTCGGTGGTGAAGGCGATGCGCCCCGGCTCGGCCTCGAACCGCGCCTGATCGTCGAGCTGGTCGAGCAGCGCATTGCCGAAATGGGGCATGAAGATTCGCGCCGTCAACTCCTGCGACAGGCGACCGCCCGCGCCATGAGCCATCTGGACGGTTTCATGCCTAAGAATCGGAGCGGGACAACTAAGCTGCATGGATGTATGGGATTGTGTCGGTTATTGTTTCAGGTCTCTCAGCAATCGGCTAAAAGCTTTCTGGTAAGAATCATGATCTTTCCATCTGGTAAAATCACCGATGTTGCGTTGACGCTTCACGTTTGAAGCCCAACCAGTCTTGCTGTCCATAACCGCATCATCCAGACGGACAGGAAACAGGACAAGTTTTCCACGCACTGTTTCAAGATCAAGAGCATGTTCGACCTCGTGTTCTACCCAGTTACTCTGCACCGAGTGTTCCGAGAGAATCAAAAGCAGCTTATCGTGAATTCGGATTGCGTCATCAATAGCTGGTCTTGTTTTTGCGCCAATAGGTAAATCATGTGGAGCAAACCAACACCTGACGCCTGATGCTTGAAGATCGTTATGAATCCGCCTGGCGAAGTCATCGTCCTTTGCGCTATAACTGATGAAACAGGAGGAGTAATCTTTCGTCATTGGGGTTAATGTTCGGACGTACTCGATAAAGTTTTCTGGAACACCGCAGCCTCGCAGAAAGACTTCCGGGATGTTGCCATTCGATTTGTAAATCGTGTCAATGCCTATGGTTGAAGGGCCTTCGTGCCGTATGGTTTCCAAACCGATAGCGCTACTGAGATCAACGTCTGCGAAGATTGTAAGACCTATCAGAACATTGTTAACATTTGTCCCATTGAGATATGCTCCTTGGAGATTCGAGAAAACAAGATTTGCGCCACTTAGGTTAGCCTCTTGAAGCTGAGCATAGCTGAGATTTGCATTGCGTAAAGCTGCATTCTGGAAATTAGCCCTATTGAGATTAGCACCAATAAGATTTGCATTATTACAGTTTGCAGCTCGCATATCTGCATTGACAAGCGTTGCATCAGTAAAGTTACTCCATTTGAGATATGCTTTGCTAAAGACTGCATGGGAAAGGTTTGCGCCAATGAAGTCTGCTCCATAACAATGTGCTTCACTAAAATCTGCGCTATCGAGCTTTGCATCGGCGAGATTCACTCTATCAAGAGAAGCCTCACGGAAATCAACCCCACTGAGATCAGGAATAATGTCAGGATTTGCTCTCCTCGCCTTATTCCATTCCCATACCGATTTCAGGAGCAGCTCTCTTGTCAGAATATTTTTCCCCATAACATCAACCTTTATCAGCTTTTGCGTTGATACCGATAATACGCGGCGCAGGCTCCTTCGCTGGAGACCATGGTTGCGCCGAGCGGGGTTTGCGGGGTGCATTCGCGTCCGAAGGCCGGGCAGTCGGAGGGTTTGAGGTGGCCTTGCAGCACCTCGCCGCTCCTGCACAAGGGCGACTCCTGCGGGGCGATGTGGCCCACGTCGAAGCGCTTTTCGGCGTCGAAGCGCTCGTACTCCCGGCGCAGCACGAGGCCGCTCTGCGGAATGACGCCGATGCCGCGCCACGGACGGTCGGCCACCTCGAACACCTCCTGCATCACCCGCCGCGCCTCGATGTTGCCCTCGCGGCTGACCACGCGCCCGTAGGCGTTGAGCACGCCGTCGCGCCCCTCTTCGAGCATCTCGACCACCTTGAGGATGCCGTCGAGCAGATCGACCGGCTCGAACCCGGCGGGCACAATCGGCACGCCGAACTCCGCCGCGACCGGCTCGTACTCCTCCCACCCCATGATGGCGCAGACGTGCCCGGCGGCGAGGAACCCCTGCACCCGGTTGCCGGGCGACGAGAGAATCGCCCGCATGGCCGGAGGCACCATCACCTGGCTCACCAGCTCGCTGAAGTTCGTCAACCCCTCCCGCGCCGCCTGCCGGACGGCCATCGCGTTTGCCGGAGCGGTGGTCTCGAAACCGACGGCAAGAAACACCACCTCTTTATCGGGATTGTCACGCGCAATCTGCAACGCTTCGAGCGGCGAAAAGACGATGCGCACATCCGCCCCCTCGCTCCGCGCCATGAACAGGTCTTTCTCGCTGCCGGGCACGCGCAGCATGTCGCCGAAGCTCGTGAGAATCACTCCCGGCATGGCGGCAATCGCCAGCGCCCGCTCGATGGTCTCCAGCGGCGTGACGCACACCGGACACCCCGGCCCATGCACGAGCTGCACGTTCGGCGGCAGAAGCTGGTCGATGCCGTTGCGCATGATCGAATGCGTCTGCCCGCCGCAAATCTCCATAATCGTCCACTCCCGCCGCGCCACCTGCCGGATGCGGTCAAGCAAAGCACGGGCGCGAGCCGGATCGCGATATTCATCGATGAATTTCATGGGTCAGCGGTCAAGGAGTGAAAAAGCCAAAAGAAAAATCAAGCGTTCTCCTCTGTCATTCTGAACGAAGTGAAGAATCCAGTTTTTTGGTGACATCGCAATAACTGACAGGTTTAAAAGATATTACGAGACTTTCTGGATTCTTCGCCCGACAAGTCGGACTCAGAATGACAGAAGGTAAAAACCGTCGCAAGCAAAAAGATTCTCGCCAAAACAGGGCAGACACGCAGGTCTGCCCCTACAGGTCATTCATCGTTCGGTTCGCCGTTCACGTCGAACGCGCCGCTACGGATCAGCTCGTCCCAAAGCTTCAGGCTCTCGGCGGCCTCCTCCTCGTCGATGATCTTGAGCGCGAAACCCGCGTGGACAATGGTATACTGCCCGATGGCGATCTCCGGCACATATTCGAGGCACGCTTTGGTGAGAGCGCCGCTGATGTCAACCGTGCCCATTTTCAGGCCGTTCTCATCACGGATTTCTATGAGTTTTCCGGGGATTGCGAGGCACATGATATTAATGGATAATGGATAGTTGATAATTGATAATGATTTGAACTCAATTGCTTTCGGGCGAATTCTTTTTTGATGACTTGATAATGGCTGTCAGAAGTTTCAGCAATTCGACAATGTCCGATTTGATTGAATCAAAGCCTTGCTTTTCAAGGAGTTGCGACTGGTAGAGAAGCTCGACCCAATAATCTGTTTCATTGGCCTCTTTGAGAGCGATGGCCATCTTATGAATGAAATCAGCCTTGCTTTCAGCATGTTCCGCCTCACGCACAAGAGCCCCTATTGCTGTACCGGATTTCAGGAGTTGCCTGCTCAAAACATACGCCTTTTTCTCCTGCTCCAGAAACTGCGTGAGTTTTACTATACGAATCGCAAATTCAAAAGAAAGCTCTTTAACCCGATTTACCCCACTTTTGCTTCCCATTTTTTCCCATTTCTTTCATTATCCATTATCCATTATCCATTACGAACTCCAATATACCGTCCCCGCAAAAACTCCCGCCCAATCGCGGCCTGCCCGAGGCTTATGCCGCCGTCGTTCGTGGGGACTTGCTGGTGCATGAGCACGTTGTAGCCGTTGCTTTCGAGTTCGTGGGCGAGGGCTTCTGTCAAAAGCTGGTTCTGGAACACGCCGCCGCTTAACGCGACGGTTTTCAGGCCGGTTTCGTGACTGGCCATTCGCGCCACTTCCGAAAGCATTCCGACCAGCGTGCGGTGGAAGCGTTGGGCGACCTCTCCGGCTTTCGCGCCAGCACGGACGGCGGGGGCGATTTCGCGAAGCATCGGGGAGATGAGCATCAGCCAGCGCCCGTGCTGGCGCTCAAAGCCGAAGCTATAGCCCGCATCGGCGATTCTGCCGCTCGCTGCCTGCATCAGCTCGATGGCCGCCTGCCCTTCGTAGTGCGCTTCGTGGCGCAGGCCGCAGATGGAGGCCACGGCGTCGAAGAGGCGTCCGCAGCCGGAGCTTTCCGCCGTGCCGACCCCTTTTGCGAGCAGTTCGAGCACCTGCGCGGCCTGCGGCTGGCGGTAGCACTCCAGCCCCTCTGGCGAGACGCCGCTTCGGTACAGCCAGCCAAGCGCCGTTCGCCAGATTTGGCGGACAGCCGCGTCGCCGCCGGGCAGCGGCATCGGCTCCAGCGACGCGAATCGCGTGACGGCAGACGCATCGCCGATCAGCACCTCGCCGCCCCAAGCGGTACCGTCGGTGCCATAGCCGACGCCGTCGAGCATGAGGCCGATGGCCGGGCCGTCGTAGCGATGCTCGGCGAGGCAGGAGGCGTGATGCGCGTGATGGTGCTGCACACCGAGCGTCGGCTTGCCCTGCTCCAGCGCCCAGCGCGTGGTCATGTAGGCGGGGTGGAGGTCGTGCACCAGCAGCTCAGCTTCCGTCCTGAAGATGCGCTGCATGTGCGTGGCCACCTCGTCGAAGTGGCGGTACGCCTCGTAGTTCTTCATGTCGCCGATGTGCTGGCTCATGAACGCCTCGCCTCCCTTCATCAGGCAGAGCGCGTCCTTCAGCTCGCCGCCCGTGCCGAGCACCGGCGGGCCGCTTTCGGCGAGCCTGATCGGCGCGGGCGCGTAGCCCCGGCTCCGGCGCACGAGGCGCACGGCTCCGGCAAGATGGACGACCACCGAGTCATCGCATCGCCGGGCGATGGGGCGATCGTGCATCAGGAATGCATCGGCAATGCCCGCCAGCCGTTCGAGCGCCTCGGCGTTGTCGGCGACAAGCGGCTCCTCGCTGAAGTTGGCGCTGGTCATGACAAGCACCTCCGGCCCTTCGCGCATGAGCAATGAGTGCAGCGGCGAGTAGGGCAGCATCACGCCGAGGCGGTCATTGCCCGGCGCGATGGACGCGGCGAGCCGCAAATCGGCGCGTTTGCGAAGCAGCACGATCGGCGCTTGCGGCGAACTCAGCGCAGCCTCTTCATCCGCGCCGATCTCGCACAGCGCACGGGCGGCAGCGAGGTCGCGCACCATCACGGCAAACGGCTTCTCCTCGCGCCCCTTGCGGCTTCGGAGACGCTGGACGGCCTCCTCGTTCGAGGCATCGACGGCAAGATGGAATCCGCCAACTCCCTTGATCGCGAGAATCTTCCCTCCTGCCAGCACTTCGCCCGCCGCCGAAATCTCGTCGCCGCCCTCCTCAGACGGTCTCATTTTTTCTGTCGTCATTGCGAGGAGCGAAGCGACGTGACAATCCATCGTACTGAATTCACGCAGAAGATTGCTTCTCCCGACAAGTCGGGTTCGCCATGACAGAGAGTCGGGTCTGTTTACGGATCGATAAGGAACTTGTTTCCGGTCAGTCCGGCAAGCTGCCAGCCGGACGCCGCCCGCGTCTCGCAGTTCGAGCTTCGGCCCGCAAACCGGGCAGGCGTTGGGCTGGGCGTGGAAGCGGCGGTCAGCGGGATCGTCGTACTCACGGCGGCACTCCGGGCAGAGCGCGAAGCCTTTCATCGTGGTGAACGGGCGGTCGTAGGGAATGCGCTCGACGATGGTGTAACGCGGCCCGCAATCAGTGCAGTTAGTGAAAGCGTAGCGGTAGCGGCGGTTGCCTAGATCGGCTATGTCGCGGAGGCAGGCCGGGCAAATGGCGATGTCGGGCGAGATGAGCGTCTCCATAGATTCGCCAACGGACGATTCCGAAATAACGAATCCCGCATCGCCTTCGACCAGCGCGATCTGCTTGCGGACAACCGTATCGATGCGGGCCAGCGGCGGCGCTTCGTCGCGGAGAGCGTCTTCGAAGCTGTCGAGCGCGTCCGGCTCGCCCTCAACCTCGATCACCACGCCGGACGAGGTGTTGCGGATGAATCCCGACAGTTCGAAACGACCGGCAAGCCTCCAGACGAAGGGGCGGAATCCCACCCCCTGCACGATGCCGCCAACCTCGATCCGGCGGCGTTCACGTCGCGACGAACCGCTCAGAGCTTCTTCAGCTTGGCCGTCAGCCATGCGATCCACTGGTCGAAGCCCTCGCCGGTTTTAGCGGAAACCTCGATCCATTCGAGATGGTGATTGACCTGCATGGCGTAGTCACGGCACTTGGCCGCGTCAAAATCGAGATGCGGCAACAGATCGATCTTGTTGAGCAGCACGACATCCGCGTGATGGAACATCGTGGGATACTTGATGGGTTTGTCCTCGCCCTCGGTGGTGCTGATGACCACCACTTTCTTCGCCTCGCCGAGATCGAAAAGCGCCGGGCAGACGAGGTTGCCCACGTTCTCGATGCAGAGCAGCGAGCGCTCCGGCGGGTCGAGTTCGCGGACGGCTCGCTGCACCATCTGCGCGTCGAGGTGGCAACCGGTGCCGGTGTTGACCTGGATGACCGGCACGCCAAGCGCATCGATGCGGTCGGCGTCGTTGGTGGTCTGCTGGTCGCCCTCGATCACCGTGACGGGGCACTGCTCCCGAATCATCGGGATGGTTTTTTCGAGAATCGAGGTCTTGCCGGAGCCGGGAGAGCTGAGGAAGTTCAGCGCCAGCACGCGCCTCGCCTCGAACCAGCCGCGATTGCGCTCGGCGAGCAGGTTGTTCTGCAACAACACATCCTGCTCGACCTGCACCTTGCGGGCCTCGCCATGATGGTGGTGATGATCGTGGTCGTGATGATGGTCGTGACCATGTTCATGCTCGTGATGGTGGTGATGGCCGCCCTCATCGCCGACGTGCACATGGTAATCTTTCACGCCCGGCTTGCGCAGCACCGCGCCGCCATCGCCCGAACAACCGCAGGTATCGCACATATTATTTTACTCCCGTTGAATCTGATAATTATTACTTCTACCTAAAACTCTTAAACAATTGCCCCGGACTTCAGTCCGGGGTATGCTAATAACACAAAATAATTAAGGGCTTTAGCCCAATATCTTTCAACGGCGACGGTTGCGATTTTTTGTTGCCAGAGTAATAACTGTTAACACCGATCCGTCCAATCCGACAGATCTGTCACTCCATCGTAAACGAACGCACCGCCAGCTCCTCGCCGGATTCGATCCGCACCCTGAACTGCCCGCATGAGGGGCACTTCGCGTAAAAGCTCGTGACCGCGAACTCCGCGCCGCACGCTTCGCAGCGGCCCCGTCCCTCGCGCTCCTCGATGAGGAGTTCGGCTCCCTCGGCAAGCGTCTCCCGCGCCGCCGCGTCGAAGCAGAACCGCAGCGACTCGACCTGCACGCCCGCCAGTCGCCCCACGACCAGCTCGATGCCGGTAATCCTGCCGCCGCCCTCCTCGCGGGCCTTGTCAACGACGGCCTCGATCACCGAAAGAGCGATGGACATTTCGTGCATGGGAAGCTTTTTTCCGGCAAGTTGTAAATAAGATCAATCTCGACACATTTTACCCCGAACAGGCGATAACAGTTCCTCGACAACGCTTCGGGGTTGTGGTGCATGATCGTCATTTTTTTGTTAATTTCGCAAAAGATCGTCACCGTAACCTAACCTTGAACGCAGTATTGAAACACCTTACCGGATTATACAAGCTGCCGCCGACCGCGCTTCTCGATCTTCTCGATCTTGCCGCCGATTACCGCGCTGGCCTCAAGGCTGACAACCCCACGTTCAAAACGGTGCTCTCGAACCGGCGCATCGCGCTTGTTTTCTTTGAAAACTCCACCCGCACCCGCTTCTCGTTTGAAATCGCCGCCCGCCATCTCGGCGCGAGCACGCTGAGTTTCACGGCGGCAGCAAGCAGCGTCACGAAGGGCGAAACCCTGTCGGACACGATCAGAAATCTCGAAGCGATGAAGGTGGACGCCTTCGTGCTCCGCCACCCCTCCTCCGGCGCGGCGGAGTTCGTGGCGTCGATCACCGAAAAGCCGGTCGTCAACGCGGGCGACGGCACGCACGAGCATCCCACGCAGGCGCTGCTCGACATCCTCACGTTACGCGAATATTTCGGGCGGATCGCGGGGCTGAAGATCATGATCCTCGGCGACATCCTGCACAGCCGCGTGGCGCGGTCGAACATCATCGGCCTCAAGACGCTCGGCGCGGAAATCGCCGTCTGCGCCCCTACGACGCTCCTTCCGGGACGCATCGACCAGCTTGGCGTGCGGGTCTTCACCGGCATCGACGAGGCGCTCGCCTGGGCGGACGCGGCCATCGTGCTGCGGCTCCAGCTCGAACGGGCCACCGGCGGCTTCATCCCGTCGCTCGAAGAGTACTCGGCGCGCTACGGCCTGACCGACGAGAAGCTCGACCGGCTGAAACGGCTGCTCCCGGTGCTGCACCCCGGACCGATCAATCGCGAGATCGAAATTTCGAACCTCGTGGCCGACCGCATCCAGCCGCCGGGCTATTCGAGCAGTATGCTGATGGAGCAGGTGACCAACGGCGTCGCCGTGCGCATGGCCGTGCTGCACCGACTGCTGGCCGGATGACCAGAAACAGAAACCATATTTATATACACTCATCGATCAAGAACTATACGCCATGAACAAACGCTCCTCCCTTCTGACCGCCACGCTGCTCTCGGCGCTCTGCATTTCGGCCCCTGCCCGGCAGGCCATGGCCGAATCGGCGCTCAAGCCGACCTTCGACACCCTGTTCGATCCGCTGCTCGCCGACCCGATGGAGCCACGAATCGCCGTCATGCCCATGCTCGGCAAGAAACAGCTCCAGCTCGACATCGGCACCTCGGCTGACCTCTACCAGAGCAAAGACAAGAAATTCGCCGTCGGTATCGACTTCGCCACCTGGTCGCTCCTGAACCGAACCAATAACTTCAAGTTCCCGGTGGATTGCATCGACTACCTGTTCGGCGTCAACACCACCTTCCGGCATCAGCTCAAGGATTGCAAGCTGCCATTCGACGAAGCGAGTGTGAGGGTTCGCCTGAGCCATATTTCGGCGCACTTCGAGGATGGCCATACCGACGAGACCGGCGCATGGCTCAATCCGCAGCTCGTGCCCGGCGGCAAAATTCCCTTCACCTTCAGTCGAGAATTTTTCAACGTGACGGGCGCACTCTCCGCGCCGGGCCGCCGGGTCTACCTCGGCTACCAGTACATGTACCACACACTGCCGAGCGGAATCAGCCCCAGCTCGTTCCAGGCTGGCGCGGAGATCGGCCTGCCGTCGCACGCCTACGTGGCCGCCGACTTCAAGCTGCTTCCGAAATGGAATTGGGACGAGGGCAAAACCAGCGGCTACCGTGGCACCTGGAACCTGCAAGCGGGAATGCGCCTGACCTCGATCGGCCTCGACAACGTCCGGGTCGCCGCCAACTACTTCTCCGGCATGAGCCGTCAGGGGATGTACTACTACAAACCCGAGAGCTTTACGACGTTGGGGATGATTGTGGATTTGTGATGTGACAGAATTATTAAAACGGCGATTAAAACTCTTAAATAATTGCCCCGGACTTCAGTCCGGGGTATGCAGATAAAGCAAAATAAATCAGGGCTTTAGCCCAATCTCTTCTTGGGGTTGTTTTTGCGATTTATAGTCGCCGGAGTAATAACAAAGGACTGAAAGGACGTACACGACCACAAGGACAGGATGCCCCTCGACCGAATCGGGAGGCATCCTGCTTTTCACATCTTCGAATCGAAAAACTCCGGGCACAGGGTAGCGAAACCCTGCTGACGACCAGATTCGATAAATTCATACAGGAATGGCGGATAGAGGCTGTAGCTGGAAAGGTCGGCGAGTGGCAGCCAGCGGCTTTCCAGAATCACCTGTTTTTCGTCGGGAAGCTCCGGGTCGCGGCCCGTAACCAGCGTGCCGCCGGTCACTTCGCAGTGAAAGCCAAGTGAGACCGAGTGGTGACGCTCCCCCTGCCCCGGCAGTCCCGGATGCGGCCAGAGCAGCTCCTTGATGAATACCATGCCGCCAACTGAGCACTCCAGCCCGGTCTCCTCCTCAACCTCGCGCCTGAGCGCCTCTTCGAGGGTTTCGCCGCGCTCGACGACCCCACCCGGCAGAATCCAGTAGCTTTCCGGCATGGCCGGATCCTCCGGCGCGAAGCTCCGGTGCTCGACAAACAGCGCATGACCATCTTTGACGCACAGGGCGCTGACTCTCAGATGGACAAGCTTTCTCGAAAGTTGACTCATAAACAGTTCAGTTGCGGTGATCGATAAATACGTCAGCAAATAAACGAAATATTTCAGGATCGACGCTCAATTTCCTTGATCAATGTGATGAAACTCGATAGATCATATATGCGAAGTACATATTTTTATATATATAAATAGATAAAGAAAAGAGTACGATAAATACCTCTGCGCCTGATCAGCGCGAGTGGCAATAGCGAATGCCGATAGTCTGTATCTTCCGGCGAAAAGCCCAAATAGCCTGGATTTTCAGACTTTATAATTATATAAGTAAAGCGACCGCACGAGAGGAAACGCATCTTTTTTTTGGACTAATCAATACTATTTACTTAATTTAGCGTTAACCATAACCACACCCGTTCTTTTGTATACTTTGTGTTGCCATTCCTGAAAGTGGCGACTCCCCGCCAAAAGCGGTTTGTTTTTGTCTCGACAACACGCATCACACAACCTAACGGAGAACACATGATGAAAAAAATGCTGTCACTTGCTGCCATGTGCGCAGTACTGGCATACGCATCACCCGCTTCGGCAGAACTGAAAATCGGCGGCGACGCTTCGGTGCGCCTCAGGGGTCTGTTCCAGAACACTGAGCTCAATGGCAACGATGTCGATAATGCCAACGAGAATGACATGCAGTATGCTTACCGCCTGCGACTGAAGGCCTCCGCTGACCTGGGCAACGGGTACTTCTTCAAGTCGATGCTGACCACTGACAACAACGCAGGAGGCTGGAACACCGTCAGCAACAACAACGAAGAGGCTTCGGGCATCGACATTTCACAGCTCTACTTCGGTCGCATGATGAAAGACAGCCATTACATGTTTGGCCGTCTGCCGCTGGGTTCCGTCAACAACCCGATCTTCGATCTTACTCTCTACCCCTTCGATGCTGCCGATATCCCGGTCGCGACCTTCAACATGGATCGTGTCTACGGACTCAACTATGGCTGTAAGCTTGGCTCGGGTGAAGCCAACGCCACCCTCGTCATTTTTGACAACGACGCTACGGATGACTCCAGTAACAAAGGTGACGGTCTCTTCAATGACGCTTACGCCCTCCACCTGACCTACAAGGACAAAATCGGTGATATCACCATCGAGCCCCAGGCAATCATCGGCCTCACCAATCTTGACGGCGGCGATTACTCGAACATCACCCCTGACACTTTTGGTGCCAACATCTCAGTGCCAGCCGGTGACGCCAAGATCGGCCTGAGCGGCTTCTACACCATCTGCAATGACAATGGAAACTACGCCGGTGGTGGTGCAGCCGATGTCGACTACAGCGGTTACCTCCTGAGACTCAAAGGCGAAGTTGGCAACGCCATGGCCTGGATCGACTACAACAAGAGCACAGACAAGACCGGTGGTGCCAATGACGACTATACCAACGTCTTCGTTTGGGCGCAGTACAACTTCAAGGTGTACGATTCTGCTGCAGGCTCATTCAGCGTAACCCCAATCGTTCGCTATTGGGCGGCCAGCGCTGATAACAATGCCGGCGTCAAAG
>JAAXWU010000140.1 GCA_013334855.1 Chlorobaculum sp.
CTGAACACAGTCGAAGGCCGACTGGCAGCGTTGCGCGGCGACGGCAAGCAGGTAAAACCAGGCAAGTACAGCACTTGGCTGAAGGGCTTTGCCGGATACATCAAGCAGACGGCTAAAGAGATGTATGACGGCTACAGGTCATCCACAACGGGCTCGGCAATCGGCGCTGACACCAGGATCACCAACTCGCTCGTTGGCGGCCTGTCGCTCGCCTATTCGGACAGTGAGATCAAACAGGATGACTTCCGCGATGGCGACAAAACCAATGCAAAAGCCTGGCAGGGTTCGGTTTACAGTTCGCTGGACGTCACCGACAGGCTCTATCTTGAAGGTGCGTTTGCATACGCACACGACCAGTACAAAGGGCAGCGCAGAACGGCCATCGACAGAACGGCTGACTCTGATTTCGATGGTTCGCAACTGACCGGCCGGGTTGCCGCAGGCTATCGCATCAACCTCGATTCGATGCAGACGCTGACCCCGATGGTGAGTATGCAGTGGAGCCGCCTGAATCTTGACGGCTACACCGAGACCGGCGCTGACGCCCTGAATCTGAAGGTGGATAGCCAGAAACTGACGAGCAACCGCCTGGGCCTCGGCATGCGCTACGGGCTCGAAACAAGGAGCAAGGGACTGACCTTCCGCCCCGAAGTTTCCGCCACCTGGTTCAACGACTCTGGCGATAGAAACAAGGCGGTCGTCGCTTCGTATGCTGGCGGCGGCTCATCCTTCGCGACTCCGGTTGCCGGGCTTGAAAAACACTCGTACACCATTGGAGCCGGGCTGAGCGTCCTCACCGACAACAACTCTGGCGTGGCGCTGAACTATGACTACACGGCGGCATCTGGCGCCTGGGCGCACGATGTGCAGCTTGTTGGCCGTATCGCGTTCTGATCCCGCATCTTCAATCTTCGCAAAAAACCCGTCCATGTGGCGGGTTTTTTATTTGAGGCGAGCAGATCGACGTCAATGCTCTCGTGCTCATGGCTATGACGACGGGAGCCGTAACGAGAAGTCAACGGAGATCAAAGACACTCGACAGATCAAATGACTGGCCAAAGCCTTGGGAGAGGTCGCATCTTTACGTTCGCGATGGTGGAGGGCTTTGTCTCAAAACTGGATGACGCGCTAGGGCGAGAGCGTTTACGCCACGATCAGGCGCGATACAAACCGCGAGAGGCAATGTACGCCGCTATCGATGGAGGCACGAGGTGGGTAATCGAGTGGTCTGCGGCGACAAGGCGGCGAATCTCCGTCGCTGATACGGGCATGTCGAAATCGTAGTGTTGCGCAGGAAAAGATGGAGTATCGGCGGAAGTACCGACAGATTCGCCCCCTGATCTGCCGAAGACGGCTATCGTGCAATGCTTTGGAATTTCCGGGGCGGATTTCCACTGCGGCATCTGCCGGTAGCTATCTTCGCCTACCAGAAGCGTCAGTTCGTCGTCGGGATAGCGCTGCTCGACATGACGCAGGAGATCAATGGTATACGACGGCCCCGACTGTCGCAACTCCCAGCCGCTCGTTTCAGCGAATCTGCCTGCTGCGTTGATCTCGCCGGTCAGCAGACCGGCCATCGCCTTCCGGTCATCATCCGAAGCGTCGGAAGGCCCTTTGAATGGATTTTTCGATACTGAAACGATCAGCCGCTCGATCCCCGCAAGCTCCCTTGCGTAGAGGCAGAGCGCGAGATGACCGTTATGCGGCGGGTCGAAAGTCCCGCCGAAAAGAGCCGTTTTCACTCCTTCTTTTTCGGGTCACGAGCATCTGAATAGTGCGCGAGCACCACCTTCGAGGCTGCCTCCACCAGTTTTGCCTTTGCCGGAAACTGCTGCTGGAAAGACTCTATCGACTGACGCGCTTCGAACCAGTTCTCACGCTTGATCTGCATATCGATTTTTCCGATCCAGGCAGGCTCGGCCCATTTGGTATCGGCATACTGGTTGATAATGACGCTGTAGAAAATTTCCGCGGCCCGGTATTTTTTGAGCTTCGTGTACTGCCGGGCAATCGAGAAGCGGTTGTGCGCGAGCTTCTCCCTGAGCCCCGGAATGGCCTGGCCGCTGTATTTCGCAGGCGACTCGTTCGACAGCGTTGCCATGGCGGCCTCGTACTTTTGCCGGTAAGCGGCATTCGAAGGGTTGACCTCCATCAGCTTTTTATACATCTCGGCATCGCTGGCCGCCTGCGCCGAATCTTCGGAGGGATACAGGTCAAGATAATTGGTGAACTCTTCGATCGCCTTGACCGAGTACTCCTGATCGAGTTCGTAAAATGGTGAAAGCTTTTCGTACGAGCGGGCGATCTGGAACTGCGCATTTTTGGCGAAGGGCGAATCCGGCGTCTGCTGAAGCAAACGACGATAGGTATCCGCGGCGAGGATATACTCTTTCTTTTTGAAATAGGTATCCGCAAGCGAGTTGAGCACGTCGTCCTCGAGATCGGTCGCCCTGGTTGAGAACATGAGCGATTCGAGAATGACGATAGCATCGTCGTATTTTTTTTTGGCGATTTTCTCCGTGGCCACGCTGTAGCGCTGCGCTGCCGGAGAAACCGTCGTAGCAGCGGTTGAGGCAGGCTTTGATGAAGAGCAGGATGAAAGTGGCACGGCAAGGCAAAGCAGACCTGGCAGAATCCTGAGCACCGATTTTTTCATGACCGAATGAAGCATAGCGACTCCCTTGAAGCATGTGAAAGAATAACCATCAAGACATCTTTTCCGTGACAGCAGACTGCCGAAATCATGGATACCGATACTGGAAGAGGGGAATACTGATACCGGGGCCTGGCGGGTTTACGGCTGTAACGCGCAAACCGGAAGATATGGTTCCGTGAGGCTGTATTTGCTTCAGGAAATCCGGTTCGACCTGCGAAGGAACACCCGTTTACGGATTCAACAGTTCGGAGAAGAAAACAATGCCCGACTTAGGGACGCGATCTCGACGAACCGGATGGAACCTGCGGGGTTTGTGGAGCTTAGGGGAGTCGAACCCCTGACCTTCTCATTGCGAACGAGACGCTCTACCAACTGAGCTAAAGCCCCGAAGAAAAAGAACACCGTGGAGCCATGCAACTCCGGCACAATATAATCTTTTCACAAACACTAAAAAAAGCCTGCAAGTCACAGGCTTTTTTTAAACACAAAGCTACGGAATCAGGCCGGTTCAGCAACCAGAGAATGCCTGAGCATTTCGAGCTGATGGCTGATGCTTCCGTCGATGATCGTATCGCCGATCTTGACGGTCACGCCACCGATCAGCTTCTCGTCGAGCAGCATCCTGGCGCGAATTTTCTTGCCAGTGCGAGTCGAGAGGCTGTTGACCAGCTCCTTGGCCTGCTCATCGCTGAGCCTGACGGCGCTTTTCACGTCGGCATTGATGATGCCGTTGCGCTCGTCGATCAAGGCGTTGAATTCGTCAATCACTCCGGCAAGCAGGTTGGCGCGCTTCTTGTGAGCCAGCAACTTGATAAAGATCATCGTTTTCTGGCAGATCTCGTTTTTGAAAATCTCTTCGAGAATTTTCGATTTGAGATCGACATTGATCAGCGGGCTTCTCAGAGCCGTTACCAGCTCATGGCTGCCAGCAAGCACTTCCTGTATTTTGCTCAGGTCTTCAGTAACCTTCTCAAGAAAGTTTCCTTCAATGGCCACTTCGAGCAAGGCCACCGCATATCGACGGCCTGCAATTGCACTTGACATAGTTCCGAGGTTTTATTATCAGTTACGATTGGAGGCCATTTCCCTGATCATATCGTTGACCACCGCTTTCTGCTTGTCCGCATCGAGAGTGGCACGGATAATTTTCTCAGCGCCTTTCACCGCCATGTCGGCAACCTCGTTCCTGAGCACGTCGAGCGCACGGCGCTTCTCCTGCTCAATTTCCTCTTTGGCGGAAGCAATCATCTTGCGGGACTCTTCCTGGGCTTTCTCGGTCAGATCGCTGCGAAGCTTGTCGCCCATCTCCTTGGCTTCCCTGATGATTTTGTCTGCTTCGGCATCGGCCTTGGCCAAGAGTTCCCTGTTTTTCTTCAGGATCGACTCGGCCTCCTCTTTTGCTGTGTGCGCACGGTCAATCGCTGACTGGATGCCTTTGGATCTCTCTTCGAGCATCGACAGAATCGGCCCCCATGCAGTCTTGCTGAGAATCAGAAGAACGATAAGAAAGGTAAGCGAAGTCCAGAAAATGAGACCGGGATTCGCACTGAGAAGCCCGCCTTCGAGCAGAATAATCCCTGACGTTAGCATGAACGCAGTCCTTTAACAGTTTGATAAAAAACCGTCTGCGGTGTCCTGAAGATACAGCAGACGGATTAAGCTATGGCGAAAAGCATTACTTCAGGGCCAGAAGCACGCAGATAACCTCACCGAACAGAGCAACACCCTCGATAAGAGCAGCGGCGATAATCATCGTGGTACGAATGTCCGAAGTAGCTTCAGGCTGACGGGCAGTGCCTTCAGCTGCAGAAGCTGCGGCGTTACCGATACCAAGACCTGCACCGATAGCAGCAAGACCTGCGCCGATGCCCGCACCCAAATAACCTAAACCTTCCATCTTTAAATTGCCTCCATTGATTGTTTTGTTGTAAAGCGAATGCTACTCCCTGTAGCCGTTCTGAAAAAGAAAACTGAACCTCTTGCGCTACCGCACCCCTTCTCAGTGATGACCGGAAGCCTCCAGCTCGTGACCATCATGGCCGCCCTCGTGGGCAGTGGCCAGACCGATGAAGAGCGCGGAGAGCATGGTGAACACGAACGCCTGCAGGAACGCTACGAAGAGTTCAAGCAGATAGATGAAGATCGCGAACGGAATTGAAACCGCTACGGCGACGATGTAGCTCTTCAGAATGAAGCTGATGAAGAACAGGCTGAGAATGATGATATGGCCTGCCGTCATGTTCGCGAAGAGTCGGATGGTCAGAGCGAACGGCTTGGTGAACTGTCCGAGAATTTCGATCGGCACCATGATGATCCAGAGCGCCCAGTGCG
>JAAXWU010000141.1 GCA_013334855.1 Chlorobaculum sp.
TGCAGGTCGAACTCGCGCAGCTCGAATATCTCCTGCCGCGGCTCTCCGGCGCGTGGACGCACCTGTCGAAGCAGAAGGGAGGCATCGGCACCAAAGGCCCCGGCGAAACGCAGATCGAGACCGACCGCCGACTCGTGCGCAACCGCATCGCCTCGCTCAAGAAGAAGTTACGCGCCGTCTCGCTCCAGCACGACACGCAGACCCGTGGCCGCTCGACCGTGCCGCGTGTGGCGCTGGTGGGCTACACCAACGCGGGCAAATCGACGCTGATGAACGCCCTCTGCCCCGAAGCGGGAGCCTACGCTGAAAATCGCCTCTTCGCGACGCTCGACACCAAGACCCGGCGGCTCGAACTCAAAATCAACAAGCTCGTGCTGCTCTCCGACACGGTCGGCTTCATCCGCAAGCTGCCGCACACGCTGGTCGAGAGTTTCAAGTCAACGCTTGACGAGGTGCTCCAGGCGGACTTTTTACTGCACGTCATTGACGTAAGTCATCCGGCCTTCGAGGAGCAGATGCAGGTGGTGCGCGAGACGCTCAAGGAGATCGGCGTCAAACACGACCACATTATCGAGGTGTTCAACAAGATCGATGCGCTCGACGATCCGTCGGTGCTCACCGGCCTGCAAGGCAAGTATCCCGCCGCGGTCTTCATCTCCGCCGCACGCGGCCTGAATCTCACGGCGCTCAAGGAGAGCATCTCCAATCACGTCGCCCGCGACTACAAGGTGCGCAGGGTGCGGACGCACGTCTCGAACTACAAGCTGATCGGCTACCTTTACGACCACGCCGAGGTGATCGACAAAAAGCACATTGACGAGGAGGTGCAGCTCACCATCCGGGTGCACCGCAACAACATCAAGCAGATCGACGCCCTGCTCAAGGCGTCGGCACCGAAGCGCCATGCCACTTCAGATATTTAACACGACCCGGCGTAAAATCGACGAGGCGCGTCTCGCCGAAGCCGTCCGGCTCGTGGTAAGCGAGGAGGGCGGCGCGGTCGGCTCCATCGAAGCGATCTACTGCGGCAACAAGATGATCCGCCGCATCAACCGCGACTTCCTCGGCCACGACTACGTCACCGACACCATCACCTTCGGCTACAACGAAGGCGAGGAGGTCGATGGCGAATTCTACATCTCGCTCGACGTGATCGAATCCAACGCCAAACGCTTCGGTGCAACCGTCGACGACGAACTCCTCCGCGTAACGATTCACTCTGCGCTACATTTGATGGGCCACGACGACGAAAGCGACGAGCTAAGGGCAGCGATGAGTCGGCGGGAGGATTATTATCTTGCGAAGCTGAAGAGAATGGATAGTTGATAATTAATAATGAGGGAATATTTTCATCTTTATTGGCTTGGTGAAAAAATAAAGACGATCCTATGACCACGCAAGATATTCGCTGGATACAGCGGTATAGCCATTTCATTCAGGCGTTCGGGCAGCTTGACCGGGCCGTCGAGCTGGCGCGGCAGAGGGCATTGAGCGAGCTTGAGGAGCAGGGTTTGATTCAGGCTTTTGAATATACCCATGAACTTGCATGGAATACGCTCAAAGACTTTCTTGAGGATAAGGGTGTTCAGCCGCTGTATGGATCGAAAGACACGACCCGTGAAGCGTACAAGCGCGGGTTGATCGAGGATGGCGATTCGTGGATGGAGATGATCAAAAGCCGGAATCTGACCTCGCACACCTATAATCAGGATATTGCAAAAGAGATCGTGGCGGCGATTCGGGAACGCTATCATTTTGCTTTTCAACGCCTTCTGGAGAAACTCGAACAATTGGGCAAGCAGGATTTGATATGAAATTCGGTCTTGATGATGCGGTGATTGCGCGGATTCATGAAGTGCTGTCGAGATTCCCGCAGGTAGATCGCGCCATGCTGTACGGGTCGCGAGCGATGGGAAATTACAGGCAGGGTTCGGATATCGATCTGACGCTGATTGGAGGAGACGACTTGGAGCTGAATACCTTGTACCGGATCATGGATGAGATCGACGATCTGCTATTGCCTTACACTTTCGATCTGTCAGTATTACGCCTGATCAACGATCACGAAGTGCAGGAGCATATCGAGCGTGCAGGGGTCGTTTTTTATGATCGGGCGGAGAAAACGCTCACCCCTGAAGTTCAGCGATAATTGGCTTTTTTGAACCCATCTCACTTTTCCTTAATGCCTATGGAGCGATCCTTGACGACGCTAATGATACCATATTCGAGGAGATATGTGAAGAGGTGCCCAAGCCTACATTCGCGATGCTCATGGGTCTCGGCGGACTCGGCATGGCTGGCATGGGTTACATAAAAAGCAGCATATATAGCGATGTAGCGTAAAACGGATTCCTTTTCTCGTCGTATCAACCGCTATTCAGGCAACTGTTGACAAGAGGCTGTCTCTCAATCAATGACGGGACAGCCTGTTTGTTGTATCGAAAAGAGCTACCGCCAATAAGGCTTTGCCTTTCGAGCCGCTTGTTCCGAATATCGAATCAGTCGCAGCAATCAAATCCGCACGATGCAGCAAGCTTGAAACCGCAAACTCCGTGAAAAATCTGATCGAAGATTTGAATGCGGACGATCAAATTCACCAGCCGGTTCAGGCGGGATTAGCGGAGAGAAAAATTGGGCAAAAATGGTAGACTGTAGCATTTTCGTCTGATAGTAGTCAACTTGCTGGGAATAATCGGGATAGGGGACGGTCAGGATGTCTGACCGTTCCCCTCCCACACCACCCGGCATGCGGGTCCGCACCGGGCGGTTGAAGTTGTTGAGGTAGTCGGTCTTGTGTTTCTCCCGATCCGACCCCTGAGTTCACTTTCTCCCTGTATCGCCATCCCCGGTTTCTCACTGCCTTGGCCTTCCGGGCTTCACCCTTCCGGTTTTGTCGGCGAGCTTCACTCTCGTGAACATCTGAGACATCCAGTTCTGAGAACAGGCGTTTCCTCTCCAACTCCTTCAGCCCTTCGCTCCCTGACGGAGAGCTACTATGGCCTCTGCTGACTTCTCGCTCCGGCTTGCGCCGTCGCCTTTTCAGGCATAAGGCGAGAGCTCCCCAGGTAAGAACGCAATCCTTCACCGCACAACCGCCGGATTTACGACGCCTGAACCTTGACCACAAGAGCTTTGCAGTCGTTTGCCTGCTCGCCCTGTTCGGCACCGCCTTCTATCCGGTTCTTGTCCATCGGCTTGCGGGTTCGCTCCACGCTTCCTCCCCACACTCGGTCACCCTCATGCAGTTGCGCTTCACTTCGTTCGCTGTGGTCTACTCACGGGAGGACTTCCACCTCCAAGATTGCGCCCATGCTGGGCGCACAGACATGAATGGAAACAGTCTACGCTGTTTCCATTCAAAAAATAACTCCGTCGTGAAGTTTAGAGTAAATCACTCTTATTCATATAGAGGTATATAAATATAGTTAATATCCTGTGATTATACAATTTTGCTTATTTTTTAGTAAAATTGATTATTTTATGGCGATGACTTTTTAAGAATATTACCCAATCGTTTAGACTTGCAGTCTAAACGATTGGGTAATAGGACTCTCGCATCATCGTTAAAATTTAGTCCTTTGCTTGACAGCCAACAATGGAGAGAAAAATGAAAATGGTTTATTACGTTTTTTCTGTCGGCGATAAGAACAGGTACTTATAAAACCGTCAAATTTGATGCGTTGATCGAAAATTAGGGTTTATATTGTACGCAATCGAAAATTTTAAAATAAAAAAAAGAAACATGAAAATAATTTTATTATTGATAATTGTATACCTGATATGGTTCGTACTGAAAAACCTCAAAGCGAATTCTTTTGAGGAACAAAGTTCATCTACTGATTGGCAAGAAGAAGAGCTAAAAAAAAGAAATAAGCGAAAAAGAGAGGTAGCGTTATCCAATCAAGTAGTATCTGACTTCTGGGAAGAATTGAAATCAGAAAACGAAAAATTATCTCCCGAACTTCGCCTTGTATATCAATACGATAGAATTGCAAAAGACAACTTAAGTAAAACTGGTGATGGGTGGGGTGGAATAAGTATTGAATACGACAATATAAATATTGGTGGCCCAATAAAAATAAAAGCCCCCTTTCTTTGCATATACTACAACTTGAGCAAAGAAACATTAGAGCTCGAATGCTCCGATGATGATAAATATAGTGGTCTATACAAAATAGATGAAAACTCAGCAAGAATTTTAATTAGAAACCTTTGTCAACATAACGTACCATATGTTTTTGGATTAAAACAAAGATGATGAGCATATTTCTTGGCAGTACCTGTCATTTTATTATTACACATTACCACGGCCGAACTCAGAAAATTATTTTATAAATAAAGTATTATCATGAAATATTTCCCGGATTTTAAGTAATAGACTTGTAGCACCAACGCAAAAAATCCCGCCACCGGAGCACACATTCCGACAGCGGGATTCATTATCGTAAGCCGCTATAGCGGCTGAAGTTACAATGCTCAGTCCTTGAGCGACTGGATCAGTTTTTCGAAGGTGTCGTCGCTGTGGCGGACGATTTCGCCGGTGACGAGGTAGACAACTTCGCGGGCGATGCGGGTGGCGTGGTCAGCCATGCGTTCGATGTAGCGCGACACGCTCAGGACGGCGAGCAGTTGCTCGGTGTTGCTGGTGCCGCTTTTCATCGCATCGGCGACCTTTTTAAAGACAAACCGGTGCATGGTATCGACCTCTTCATCCGTGTCACACACCTGTATGGCAAGCGGTTTATCCCTTGTGACAAAGGCTTCGATGGCTCTTCTGACCATGCTGGCCGAAACGCTGCCCATTTTCTCGAAACCGTACTTCTCCATGACCTCCTTGCCAAGCTCGGGCATTCGCTCGATGATGTGCACGGCCAGGTCACCGATGCGTTCGAGGTCGTCGTTGATCTTGACGATGGTCACGACGGTTCTCAGGTCACGGGCCACCGGTTGCTGAAGGGCCAGAAACGCCAGACACTGCT
>JAAXWU010000142.1 GCA_013334855.1 Chlorobaculum sp.
CAGCACAAAGTCGCCTGCTACGACTCCCGCATCGACAGCACCAGAGCGCTCGTGGCGGCCATGGCTTCGGCGACGGTCAAGCCGCAGGTGTTCGTATCCTCTTCCGCTATTGGCTACTACGGCTCCTTCGACCGGTGCGAGGATACTGTGCCCTTGACGGAAGCCGCCGCGCCTGGCAAGGACTTCCTCGCCAAAATCTGCTTCGACTGGGAGAAGGAGGCCATTCCGGCCGAAAAGCTCGGCATACGGGTCGTACGTCTTCGTACCGGAATCGTGTTATCCACAAAGGGCGGCATGTTGCAGAAGATGATGACTCCGTTCAGTTACTTTATCGGCGGGCCGGTTGGCTCCGGCGATCAGTGTCTGTCATGGATTCATCTCGATGACGAGGTGTCGATCATCCTCGAAGCGCTCGATAACTCAGCCTGGAGCGGGCCGGTCAATGCGGTTTCGCCTGATCCTGTCAGCATGAAATCGTTTGCCGATACGCTTGGCTCGGTGATGCATCGCCCTGCCCTGTTGCCGGTGCCAAAGCTTGCGGTTCAGTTGCTGATGGGCGAAGGGGCAGACTATGCCGTGAAGGGACAAAAAGTGATACCGGAGTTTCTCAATGCGCACAACTTTCATTTCGAGAGGCCACAACTGCACGATGCACTCGACGATCTGATTTCCAGAGGGATTTGAAACGGACGCGGGTATGAGAATTGGGGAAATAGAAATCGGGTACGGTCAAAAAAACAGCGGGTCAGGCCACAGTGAGCCTGACCTACCATAATCTCTTTTTCTGAAGTAGGATGCTACGATCAGTAGTG
Organism: Chlorobaculum sp.; assembly: GCA_013334855.1. Taxonomy (GTDB): domain Bacteria; phylum Bacteroidota; class Chlorobiia; order Chlorobiales; family Chlorobiaceae; genus Chlorobaculum. Next base: position 813 of record JAAXWU010000142.1, read on the forward strand.
CTCTCTTTTAGGGGGACGCTGCTCGCGGGGTCTTGCCTCGTTTACTTTTATGGTACGGCCTTTGAAGTCTTTGTCGTTCATCGCTTCGATAGCTTCACGGGCTTCGCCATCGTTCGGCATGTCGACAAAGCCGAAACCTTTGGAGCGACCTGAAAATTTGTCACTGATGATGTTGGAGCTGTTAACCTGCCCGAACTTCGAGAACGCATCGCGCAAGTCTCCATCGGTAACGCTGTACGGCAGATTGCCAATGTAAATATTCATTTTGGGACGGTAGAAACATGTGCTTCGATAGAAAAGAGACGCCACGGGATAACCAAAGCACCTGTTCCCCCGCAAGCGATCAGCCAACCACTGGCTAAATAATCCTTAATTTACCTTAATAACTAATTGTTATCAAAAAGAAAAGCGTTTTTATATAATTTTTTTACTTTTATAACTCGCTCCGCAGGTGTTCTCTTTATCGATTTCCCTTCATGATTTCGATCTCTTGCCCGCCTTTTCATTGCCCGCCATTTTGTGCTGTAAAACTTCGATTATGTTGATATTGGCGACAAATTCTACTTGTTCGTAAGAAAATGGCTTGAATATTTGCCTGTGCTTAAAAATTTAATTATAATAAGGCGTGAGTCATTAAATTTTTAGGATCAATAAATCGATTAAACAAAAAGGTTATGGTGAAAAAATTCAGTGCGTCGCTGTTGCTGTTTGTTGCAGCGATGATGGCCTACAGCACAGGGTGGGCGGCCGAGCCGGTTGTGACCGATACCGGAACGACCTCCTGGATGCTGACTTCGACCGCGCTCGTTCTGCTGATGGTGCCCGGTCTGGCCATGTTCTATGGCGGTCTTGTGCGAACCAAAAACGTTATCGGCACCATGATGCACAGCTTTGGCGCCATGGTGGTGATCGGCGTGCTGTGGCCGATGGTCGGTTATTCGCTCAGCTTTGGCCCTGGCATCCTGGGTGGCATCGTCGGATGGGAACCAAAATATTTCATGCTGCAGGGTATTGACGATACGATCATGTCTACCCAGATTCCCGAGTATGTGTTCGCGATGTTTCAGGGAAAATTTGCCATCATCACTCCGGCCCTTATCGCTGGCGCGTTTGCCGAGAGGGTGAATTTCAAGGGCTATCTTCTCTTTATCGCGCTCTGGTGCGTATTGGTCTACAGCCCGATCTGTCACTGGGTCTGGGCCGCGGACGGCTTCCTCTTCAACCTCGGAGCCATGGGCGCTATCGATTTCGCCGGCGGCACGGTCGTTCATATCTCTTCCGGCGTGACGGGCCTTGTGGCGGCGCTCTTCCTTGGCGCACGCAGGGGATACCCGAGAAACGTGATGTCGCCGAACAACATGGTCATGACCCTCATGGGCGCTGGCCTGCTCTGGGTGGGATGGTTCGGTTTCAACGCCGGTAGCGCCATCGCCAGCAACCTGGCAACGGCTCGCGCTCTGACCGTTACCCAGATTGCCGCCTCATCGGGCGCATTCACCTGGCTTGTCATCGAGCTGGTGCATCATGGAAAGGCAACCAGCCTTGGCGTGGCATCGGGTATTCTTGCCGGTCTTGTGGCGATCACCCCGGCGGCGGGCGTTGTCGCTCCGGCCGGTGCCTTCGCGCTTGGTGCAATTGCCGCCGTTATCTGTTATCTTGGTCTGTTGCTGAAGGGCAAACTCGGTTACGATGACAGCCTCGATGCTTTCGGTGTGCACGGTATTGGCGGTATCGTCGGCGCTATCTGCCTGACCTTCTTCATCCGCCCGTCGTGGATGGCCGATGCCGCAGCGAAGGTTGGTGGCACCTGGACTGTCTGGCAGCAGCTTGGCGTGCAGGCGACCGCTGTCGGCATCACGGTTGTCTATGCGGCAGTCGTTTCGCTGATCATCCTGTTCATCGTCGAGAAAACCGTTGGTCTGCGCGTCACGGAGAATGACGAAATGTCAGGTCTCGATCACAGTATGCACGGCGAGCAGGGATATGGCCTTATCAACCCTAACTAATTACCAAGAATGAAACTGATAACCGCCATCATACAGCCAGACAGGCTCGACCACGTGCGCGAAGCGCTGATCCAGGCTGATATTACAAGGATTACCGTCAGCAGGGTCACGGGTCATGGACGCCAGGAGGATATCGAATACTATCGCGGCCAGAAAATCGCGCCGAACCTGCTCCCGAAAGTCCGCCTCGATATTGCGGTCAACGACCAGTTCGTCAACGTGACCGTCGATACCATCGTCAAGGCTGCAAGGCACGAAAGCGGCGAGATCGGCGACGGCAAGATTTTCATCACCCCGCTGGAGGAGTGCGTGAGAATCAGAACCAACGAACGCGGGGGCAGCGCCATCTGAAGTCTGCTTTTCAGCCGGTCAGAGCGTTCAGTTGACCACAAGAAAAAAGCCGCAAGGGTTTTCCTTTGCGGCTTTTTGTATTTGTATCGATTTCGCGTTCTGGCGAGGGTTGTCAACGATGGACAGCGTTGCTGGTCGTAGTCTCGCTATTTCATCTGCCGCCAGTCAGGCACTGAGGTGTCGAGCCACCGGGCGGCATCCGGATCGCCGAGCTTTGCGGCCTGGATCAAATCTTCGAGTGCGCCAACGCTGTCACCGGTTTTTAAACGGGCGACACCGCGATGGAAAAAGGCCGCCGCTATCTTCCTGTCGATGCTGATTGCCTGGGTGAAATCAGGAATTGCCTCGGCGTAACGCCCGCTCATGTTCTTGACGACGCCCCGGTTGTAGTAACCCACGGCCTTGAATTGGGGTTCGCCGAGGTCGATGCACATGGTGTAATCGGAGATCGCTTTCTGGTACTGGCGCATCTTCTGCCATGCCGCCGCCCGCATCTGGTAGGCCATGACAAGCCGGTTGTCGCTCTCGATGGCCTTCGAGTACAACACCACCGCCTCCCTGAGCTTGCCAGCGCGGTGCATCGCAAGGCCATCAGTGAAATATTGTTCAGATGATGTTGCTGTACACGGGATGCCAAACAAGCCGAGCGCTACGGCGGTAAGGGCGAAAATTGCCGTAAGACGTTTCATCTGGCCATTGATCGGGTGAAATTGGATTCGTGCGGTTTTTAGCAGCGAACAGGAGGCTTCTCTATAAAAATACCGATCAGGGGTCAAAAAATTCAACAGAAAGTCAGTACCTTGACTATGCGATCTCTGTATCGGCATTTTTTCGATCTTTTGTGCAGGGATTCAGCATTGTGGTTCGCCGAACTCAATCCGAAATCCGCAGGGCATGCATGTTCCGCATCAGTCTTGAAGAATTCGAAGGCCCCCTCGACCTTCTGCTGTTTTTCATCAAGCGCGACGAGCTTGACATCTACAATATTCCGGTCTCGAAAATCACCGGCGACTTCATCGCATACATCCACGCCATGCATCGCCTGAATCTGGAGGTTGCCGCCGAGTTCATCTATATGGCCTCCATGCTCATGAGCATCAAGGCGCGGATGCTGCTCCCTCGCGCCGAACCCGAGGCTGGCGACGCGGATGAGTTTGATCCGCGAACCGAGCTGGTGCAGCGGCTGCTCGAATACAAACGGATCAAGGAGGGGGCCGCCGAGCTGGAGCTTCTCGGGTTCGACCGGGCGAGGATGTTTCCCCGGGGCTATTTCGAGGAGCTGGAGCCTGCGGTGATCGACGAGTTGGACGAGCCGGTGAACCGTCCGACGCTCTATCATCTCATGCTGGCCTGGCAGTCAGTGCTCGACAATATGCCGAAGGTGCGCACTCAGAACGTCTCCGACGCGCCGGTGACGGTCGAGGAGCAGAGCGCCCTGATCATGGCGCGTCTTTCTCAGCGCGTGCAGGTGTCGTTCAGCTCCCTGTTCACCGAATTCCGCGAAGCGATCGTGCTCGTCGTGACCTTTCTCGCCGTGCTCGAACTCTGCCGCAACCACAAAATTTCCGTCATCGTCAAGGAGGGAGTCAACGATTTCTGGATTTCACAGAGAGACCATGCCGATTAACTCTTAATCATATAAGTCTATGCCTGAAATTGCGCCGTTCAAGGGGATTGTTTATGGCCCCGATCTGGTCGGGGATGCCTCCCGGCTCATCTGCCCGCCGTATGACGCCATTCCGCCCGCCATGCAGCAGGAGCT
>JAAXWU010000233.1 GCA_013334855.1 Chlorobaculum sp.
CGATCCCGGGCCTCTCCTTGAAAACCGGACAGCATCAACGGCGCAATCATGCATGAAATCAACATCGCTTTTCGTTTCATCGTCTCCTCCATCGGTCAAACGTTCACATCGTATCATTTCGTGTTCTGTCGAGAGTACTGCATTGATCGGCAATCGAAAAGCGCCGCTAATAGTTGCCGCGGCGAAGAGGAGTCTGCCCGTGCCGTCGAATGAAACGCGGCGTGACGAGGTTATGATTGGAACGCAGGATTTGACGAAAATCAATGGAGTTCAGAACAGAGCAACGTTTTCATCTTGCGCCCGCCTGTCACCGCGAACCCCTCCTGCTCGTAAAACGCGAGCGTCCGGTCGAACTCGGGAAGCGGCGGCGTGGTCACTTCGAGGCGCGTCCAGCCGCGTGACATTCCGAACTGCCTGGCCGCCTCCAGCAACCCCTGCCCGATGCCCAGACTGCGGAACCCAGGACGCACGTACAGCTCGGGAATCGTGCCGAACACGCCCCCGGCATAGAGCGCGCAGCTTTCGTACAAGGCGATGAAGCCGACCGGCCCACGGCCGCCTTCGATGGCGACAAACACCGCATAGCGACCGGTTCCGATGAAATGCCGAAGCCGCGCCGCCGTTTCCGCCGAAGCCACATCGAACGCCTGAACGCCAATCGTCTGCATGATCTCCGACAGCAGCTCGTCAACCATCGCCGCCACCGCCGCCGCATCCTCCGCCGTCGCCGCACGGATCGTGAACTGATTATTGGACTCTGACATGCTCAGGCAATGATATTATTGTTGAACTCAACTGAAAAAACGAAGACTCGCGCCGCGTCAATCGACCGGCGCAGCCTCCTCCTCCAGCTCCTTGAGCACCGCCATCAACCGGCGCTTGGCCTTGTGCCAAGAGCGCAGCTCCAGAATCATCGCTGCTCACTCAGCCACTCGATCCGTCTGCTTGAAGACCGTCCGCATTTTGCGCGGTGAGCCATCGCTTCCTGAAATGCAGTTTTAGCGTATCCTCCAAATAATGCACAAGACATCTATAAAATCCATAAATTATTTCCTTATTATAACATAGTTTCATATAGCGTCAAATGACGAACCTACTCACAGCCTTCTTGCTATGCCGGTTGCTGTTTTTCCGGTCAATCCGGCTTTCCTCGACATACTGACCTCAGTCAACAACTTCACAGCCATTACCATCCGGATAAGCATCCTCGCCACCGATGCTCCCGGATTAATCGCAGGTAAAAACTCTGTGCTTTCAGGCAGACTTTGTCCATCTAACCAAACAGATACTCGCTTATGAGTGAAAACATCCAGGCCGCTCCGGCAACGGGGAACAAGGCTCCCGTTACGCAAGCGCAAGCGACAAATACCGCTCCGCCTCCGCCATCATCTCAAACAACTGCCGGTGCGTGGCTGAGCAAAAATCAGGCGGCCAGCTACATCCAGCGCTTTCTGGATGCCGGGTATGACGATCTCTCGGACCTCGTGCCCGATGTGATCAGAACCGTGCTTCAGGGCGAAAAGCCGGGAGTCGTCGATCGTCTGGTTCGAATCCGAACCCAGGAACTCCAGAAGCCTCAACCGCTCCCGCCTCCCGC
>JAAXWU010000143.1 GCA_013334855.1 Chlorobaculum sp.
TGCTGCCGTCGCGCCTCTCCGAGAAGGTGTGCAGCCTCAATCCCGGCGTGGATCGCATGGCCTTCTCGGTCTTCTTCAACATCACCGACAGCGGCGAGGTCAAGAAGTTCGAGTTCAACAAAACGGTTATCCACTCCAAACGCCGCTTCAGCTATGAGGATGTGCAGCAGATTCTCGACGCGGGCGAGGGCGACTACCTCGGCGAGCTGCAAGTACTCGAAAAACTCAGCAAGACCCTTCGCGCCCAGCGCATGGAGTCGGGCGGCCTTGACTTCGAAACCGAGGAGGTGCGCTTCAGGCTCGGCAGCAAGGGCGAGCCGATCGAGGTGATCAAGAAGGAGCGGCTCGACAGCCACCGCCTGATCGAGGAGTTCATGCTGCTGGCCAACCGCACGGTGGCCGCGTACCTGACGGCGAAGTTTGCGCTGAACGAAAAGATGCCGCATCCGGTGATCTACCGCGTGCATGGCGCGCCGCAGATGGAGCGGGTTACGGTGCTGGCCAACTTCGTTCGCAAGATCGGCTTCGACCTCAAGCTCGACCGCAAGGGCAAGGAGAGCGCGACGGTGTCGTCCAAGGCGCTGCGCGAGCTGCTCCAGAAGGTGCATGGCACCAACGTGGAGTTCCTCGTCAACGAGCTGGTGCTGCGCTCCATGTCGAAGGCGGTCTACTCGCCGTCGAACGACGGCCACTTCGGCCTCGGCTTCGAGCACTACACGCACTTCACCTCGCCCATCAGGCGTTACCCAGATCTCCTGGTGCATCGCATGTTGTTCGAGTACGAGGCGTCGAGGAAAACCCGCAAGAAGATTTCGCCGGAGCGGATTGCCGCGATCGCCAACACGCTCGGCTCGGTCTGCCAGATTTCCAACGAGCGCGAGAAGATCGCTACCGAAGCGGAGCGCGAGTCGATCAAGCTCAAGCAGGTCGAGTACATGTCGGCCCATCTCGGCAACATCTACGCAGGTGTCATCACCGGCGCGACCGAGTACGGCATTTACGTGCGGATGGTCGATTTCGCCATCGAGGGGCTGGTGCACATGCGCAACCTCAAGGACGACTATTATGAATACGACGAGTCAACCTACTCGCTCATCGGCAAACGCAAAAAACGCAAACTGCAAATCGGCCAGCGCCTGAAAGTGAAGGTGCACGAAGTCGATATGACCAGAAGAACCATCGATCTCACGCTGGAGTGAGGTAGGGTTGGATTATTAGTTGGGATTAATGCGAAAGCCGGGCTGAGAAGTTCGGTTTTCTGCGTTTTGGTGGGCGGGGGGAGAGATAACTCGGTGATGCAGTTCTATTAGTGTATTTCGTTTCATTCATTGAATTTATAACTGGCCTGACGTTTGAGTTTCGCCTCCGAGGCGGTCGGGCGGAACGAATCGTCAAGTCTCTTCGGGTACATCTCCAATAAGAAAGTGATTGTCCGCATGATTGAGATGTACATTTATCGATCGTAGATATTCCAGATATTTCTCATTGCCGGTTCCAAGGGGCACTCTGTCTGCCCATTCTTTGTCTTTAATATGAACGGCGTAGGCGAACGGAGAGGCAGCATTCGGATAAGCAGCAATGTATTCACTGAGTCGGTTTTGTAGATCCAAAGACGCCGCGTCAACAATTGGCGTTACTTCCGACCGGACGTAATAATGAGCATCAGCAATTCCGGCAATATACTGGCAAAGTAAGGGGCGTAGATTGACTTGTTCTCCCATGTCAGAAAGTTCCTTCAAGATTGAAGCTTTCAGCTTTTGATCTGCAGCGAGAGTCTGGGGTTTAGTCATCACGCTAAAACTCTTGGTAGATAGCAACTTTGGGTAATCTCCGATCATATGATCGCCATAGCTGGTTAAGTGGATTGGAAACCCGATGTGTTGAGTATGATTTCGCAGAGCCTCGAAGATTCGATAACCGGGGCGCTCGTCGTATGCCTTCCTTAGGAGTTCGGTGCAATGGACTGCTGATGCACTCTCTTTGCCAAAAATTTCGTTCAGAATCTGAGGTAACTGATCAATATATGCGCGTGCCGACGTTAGAACATTCATGAGTACGCGATTCGCGTCGCGCCGAACCATCATCTGGTGGTTGCCATCGACAAAGCCAATATATTCGAATTGGAGTAATCTTGACGTGATTAGTGCCTCGAATTCAAGAAAGTTTGTAGCCAGCGAGTCAAATCGTTCTTCCAAGAGCAACAGCCGATTGAGGTGCTGGAATGATTTCTTCGTGTCCAAGAATGCAGATTCCGAGATTGCTAATTCCGGACAATCACCAAGAAGATTTAATGTTACTACGTAATGATGCATTTGAGATATCTAACATTGATTGCATAGTATCAGCATAAGATGCAGGGGGTTTATTTCTTTTTTATGGATAAAAGAAAAAATCATGCTTCAAACTTTTGCCACATTTTCGCAAAGACCTCATCGCCCGGTATTGCCTGCACTTTACCAGATCGCAACTCTGCAAGACGACGGCTTGCTTCTGGTGCCCACTTTGTGTCAATTTTCTTCATTGCTTCATCATAGTCCAGACCTATAGCGGTTCCTTCATTGACAGCCAGTACTCTGTCTGAAATTTCCTGTTCCCAGGCAGCATCAGTATCGTCACTTTCCGAAGAACGATTATCGAGAAAAAGAAGAAACCTCGCGATTTCCAGACGATCCTTCTTTGGCAGCCTGATTAACTCAGTAGTAATATCTTCAATGGTTCGTTGCATGTTTCTCTATCCTGTTTTTTCTCCTGCCAGGCGGTTCTTAAAGAGTCACTCAAAAGATAGCGTAAAATCTCAGATCATGCCAGTGAAATTTCGGTCATGCCGGGCAAAGGCGCTTGTCTTTATAGCAGTTGTCTTGCCGTGTCAAAGGAAAAAATACGCAACTCCTTTTCATGAATACCGATTTCCAAGCGGAGTACGAACGTAACCCGCTTGTCAGTCATTCAAGGCTTCGATGAAAGCTTCCTGTGAAATACCGGCCTGTTTGAGAAGACCTGCAAGTGTGCCGATTTTTAACTCGCGATGATTTGGCACAACACAGCCAGAAGAACCCTTACGCATCACGATGTGACTTCCTTTCTGGCGAGCGATCACAAAACCGAGGCGTTCCAGCGTACGAACCACATCAGCGCCCGATATGATCGGAAGCTTAGGCATGACCGTGCACCTGGAAAGAGGTCAAAAAAGGACGGCCGGTAATTGAAAGCGGAAATTCTTCGAGGTACAGTTCCGTTGCTTCGCGCAGATTGGCCAGGGCTTCCTCTACCGTTTCACCTTGCGATGTCGTGCCGGTTTCCGGATTTAAAGCGACATATCCCCCTTCCGGGGCGGGGGACAGAATTGCGGAAAGTTCCATTTGAAGTTCTCTGTTTGAAAGGTTGGATGACCGAAACGACGGACGTTTATTCTGTGGTTTCCGTACAAGTGGTTTCTGTATATGTTCTTATGAATTGTGCGGCGGTCAATTTCTGAATGAGTTATACGAGTGTTGCTGTTCTCAGCGCTATGATTTTCAGGTTCAGGCAGTGGCCCTTGCGAGGGTGCTCTTATCTTTTTACACCCATGATACTTCGGCGCCGATCGCGAACCAACTTATGTATCAGGCAGATTTTGATTGGTACTTTACACTCACTTACAAAGGAAAAAGATAGGTGAAAATATCTGGTACTGCCAGTGAATTCTTGGCCAAGCCCTGTGCTCACTTCGCAATCGATGAGGCGACATTCTGGCTGTCGGGATTGACGATGACTTCTCTTGTGTTCGGCACGACAACCAGGTCCATATCCTCCATCGGAATCGCGCCGAGCAATGCCTGATCTCCCATAACCAGCGCACCGGCGAAGCCAACTCTGTTCTTGTACCGCATCTCAATCGGGCCGACGTAAGGCACGAGTTTCCGGCTTCCATCCGCCAGAGCATCGATTTCCACAGGTTCCAACTCAGGACGTTTTGGATTGCGCAAGGCAATATGCGCGTTGGTCAAATCCATCGATGTCTCCTTATTGCTCTCCTCACTTGTGCACTTTTACGGTTCCAAAGTAAAAGATAGCGTAAAATCTTCGATCCTGCCATTGGAAATTCGATCATGCTGTATCCCTCTTTGACATTGATCATATTGGCTGCCTCAAGACGAGCGCTTTCGAATGACCAGCCATCGGGTAGACGTTGCCTTCAAACCCTCAGCATCGAAGCCGTCGATTGCCGGAGCACGTGACTGACAGGCAAATGGTTCTATTGAGTTCGATCCAGTCATTGATCATGCGGCCTTCTTTCGCACCGGCAGATACGATTTCCCCACCAGCGCGATGAGCACAATCGTCGAAACGATAGCGATTGGCCAGACCTCTTCGTGGCTTGTGTGGGCGATCCAGTGGCGGATGTCGAGGCCGAGCCAGGCGTAGAGCGCGTTGACGGCGATTCCGGCGGCGAAGGATATGATGACGATCGCCGCGAGGTAGACCGCCGTGGCGCGTTTGCCGAGCATTCTCGAAATCACGGTCAGCGAGGCGGCGTTGGTCGCGGGCCCGGCGAGCAGAAAGATCAAGGCCGCGCCGGGCGAGATGCCTTTGAGCGCGAAGGCTGCCGCGATGGGCGTCGAGGCGGTCGCGCAGACGTAGAGCGGCACCGACACGGCGAGCATGAGGAGCATCGAGAGATACTCGTTCGAGAAATAGCGCTCCATCGTTTCGGCGGGAACCATCACCGAAATCGTCCCGGCCAGCATCACGCCGAAGAGCAGCCACGCGCCGACATCCTTGAGCAGGTCGCCAAACGCAAAGGCGAGTCCGCTCTTCATCCTCTCCACGACGCCCTGCTTTTCCGGCTTCTTGTGGCCGCAGCAGCACGAGGAGGTGCAGTTCGAAGCGGCTTGCGGAGCGGGGGAGGGG